>NZ_PUWT01000140.1:0-1938 GCF_002968995.1 Photorhabdus hindustanensis | reverse complement strand
GGTTGGCGCATTTTGTGACTGTCGGCAATCCAGTCGCGGAAAGAGGAAAAACTCAGCTGATGCTGTTCGCAATACTGTTTTCGGGTCAGGTTACTGTGGCGCCATTGGGCCACATGGTGTTGTTTTTGTTCCGGGGTATATCGGCTACGGCTCATGGTGTCAGTCTCCAGGTGAAGATAAGGAAGCAGTAGCGTGCAGGGGCCGGAGAGGAAGAACAAGGTGAGATGACCGGAGTATTACTCTGTACAGCAGGAAACGGTGAAAGAACACACGATCATTGATACCAATCTCAGCCCAACCGGTGAAGTGCTGGAGACTGTGCTTGATGCCGGAGCTATCTTGGCAGGCAGCCAGACGGCGTTGTCGGTTAAAGGAAAAGGAGCGGAAACATCAAAAAGCAATTCCAATGCGAGTACAGAGACAAAAGGGGGCTAGTCCATCAGCAAGTCAGTGCTGGGAATTGGGAGTCAAAAGCATCTAATACTCAAATTGTAAAACGTGAGAATGAGACTTTTGAAATTAAGTCATTACCAGACATGCGAGGTAAAGCAGCGGGTGATCTTGATGCACTCAAAAGAGAATACAATACATTGAAAGATTTAAGAATTAAAAGCCAGAAAGAATTTGCTAAAAATCCAGAAAATAAGGCGAACTTATCTATTTTGGAGAAGAAAATTCACAATGTTGAGCGTTCTCAAGAAATGAATAGGGTACTAAATAATGCAGGTCTTCCTGATACTAAAGCTAATAACCATATGATAATAGATAAACTGCTGGATTCAGCAAAAAGCGTTACACCTGAAAACAGAAAAACGTCTGTCGTTGTTTCAGGAAATAATGGTGAGATTAGAGTTTATGCAACTTGGACAATTTTGCCTGATGGTTCGAAGAGATTATCGACTGTTCAAACAGGAACTTTCAAATGACAGCAAGAATAAAACTTATTGAATTGATTGCAGGATTAAATAGTTATCTTGAGCATGGCTATGTGAATGCAAATTCATACGAAGATCCTTCTGACGATGCGATAGATTATTTAGGCGAGTTGTTATTGAAAGACTCTGAATGCTGTTTGGATTTTTGTATAAAAATCCTAAACGTAAATCTTTTGCATAGTGAGTCAGTCAAATCTATTGCTTTGGATTTTTTGATGTTATCGGAGTCCAATTGGCAAGATGCTTTTGATTATTTGCTCAATAAAACAGAATCATTGTCTATTCCCGAATTAGAAAAGGCATTGTTCTATTTCTATTGTGCAAAAAATGAACCTAAACCATATCCTGTACCTGAGGGGCTTTTTGATAAATTGGTAGGGAGATATCGGGTATTAAAAACTGAACCTGATGCAAATTTTTATCATCTACATGAAACATACAATGATTTTGTTAAAGCATATTCATTGAAATTTGATTAATGGAAAATCCCAGCCAAGCGCTGGGATCTCCTTTTTAGCCGTCAGTTGCTCTCAACGAGCCGGATAATCAGCGGTCCGGCCTCGCTGGTGTTGGTGATCGGTTTCACCATCGGTAAGGCCAAACAAAAAAAGCGGATTTTAAAACCGAACACCATAGCGTGAGTATCAGCACCGGTGGTTCAGCCGGCGGCATGTTCCTCAGTAATCTGGCGGCCAATACCCTGGGCGGCGCTAACCGGGAAGGCCACGCCAAAAGCACCACCCATGCCGCCGTCAGTGACGGCACCCTGATTATCCGGGACAAAGACAGCCAGCAACAGGATGTCACCACCCTCAGCCGGGATACCGACCATGCCAACAATGCTCTCAGTCCTATCTTTGACAAAGAGAAAGAGCAGCAACGGCTGAAACAGGCCCAACTGATTGGCGAAATCAGTGCGCAGGTGATTGACATCGCCAGTACTGAAGGAGCAATTATCGCCACCAAAGCGGCCCACGCCAAACTGGAAAACATCAGTGACCCG
>NZ_PUWT01000139.1:0-3311 GCF_002968995.1 Photorhabdus hindustanensis | reverse complement strand
CAGGTGGACACTTCCCGCCACAATAAATACAAAGTGCACGATGCCATCATGCCGGATGGCAGCCGCAGTAATGACTTTTACGAATATCAGTACACCCGGACCGTCAAGGAAACTCAGGTTAAACAGAGTGACCCCGGTAAAATTCTGGCCGGGGGTAATATCACGCTCAACAGTGCGCAGGTCACTAATCACGACAGCCAGATTGTCGCCGGCGGGGCGCTGGATGGAGAAATCGGCGAACTGCACAATATTGCCACTCAGGGCGAACGTATCACCACCGATAAAGGTCGCCAAACTCACTGGTACGCCAAAAAGACCAAACACAAAAAGTTCGGGTTCGGTGGCACCAAAACCTCGCAGGGAAAAAGCCGCAGCAATTATGCCCCCGCCCCAGTGATAGAAACGATTGACCTGAAAACGCTGGCCTGGCAGGCGCATACCCGTCCACAGGGTACCGATATCACTATTGCGGACCGACAAACCGGTCAGATACACTCGGCCCCCACGGCGGTAACACCCGTGACCGGCATTAACGACCAACCGCTGGTGCTGCCTCCTGGTCAGCCTTTAGTCCTGCCGCCCGGTCAGCCGTTTGAACTGACGTTGCCCCCGGAGACCGTCAAAGGACACACGGTTGACCCGGTGATACGCGTTATCACGCCCGATACCCGCCTGCCGAATAACAGCCTGTATACCGTGCAGCCGGGCAGCGACAGCCACTATCTGGTGGAGACCGACCCGAAATTTACCCAGTATAAACAGTGGCTGGGTTCGGACTATATGCGGCAACAGTTAACGCATGACCCGGCGCTGGTTCACAAACGCCTGGGCGATGGGTTCTACGAACAGCGGCTGGTGCGCGACCAAATCACTCAACTGACCGGTCAGCGCTATCTGCCGGGCTACAACAACGACGAAGCGCAGTTTAAAGCGCTGATGGATGCCGGTGTCGCCTTTGGCAAACAGCAACAGTTAACGCCGGGCGTCGCGCTGAGTCCGGCACAGATGGCGTTGCTGACTTCGGACATTATCTGGCTGACTAACCAAACCGTGACCCTGCCGGATGGCACTAGCGAGGTGGTGACTGTGCCGCAGGTTTACGCGCGTGTCCGTCAGGGCGACCTGAGCAGTGACGGCGCTTTGCTGGCCGGAAATACCGTGGCACTCAACAGTCCGGGCGATATCACCAACAGCGGCACCATTAGCGGGCGTGACATCACTCAACTGACGGCCAACAATTTGACCAACAGCGGCTTTATTCGCGGCGGCAAAGTGGATGTGACGACCCAACAGACGCTCACCAACCGGGGCGGCCGGATTCAGGGGGATGACCGGGTAACTCTGAAAGGCCGGGATATCATTAGTGCATCGACCGTGCGCGGAGATGAAGCGAACCGCTGGCTGGACCGTCCGGCAGGCATCTATGTGCAGAACGATAAAGGCGCCTTATCGCTGAGCGCCATTAACAATGTCCAGCTCACCGCCAGTGACGTCAAGAATGCGGGTAAAGACGGTCACACCGAGATAACCGCAGGTCATAACCTGACGCTGGACACCTTAAGCACGCGCCGTACAGAACAAGGCGACTGGGGGAAAGAGAACTACCGTCATCTGACCCAACAACAAGATATCGGCAGCCAGATAACCGGCGCCGGTGAGGTGACCCTGCAAGCCGGGCAGGATTTGAACGCCGCCGCCGCTCACGTCAACGCCGGTCAACAACTGACGGCGCAGGCCGGCAATAACCTGACGCTGACCACCGGGACGGCTTCATCCGATTTAGTGGAGCACAGTAAACAAACCAACAAAGGCTGGCTGTCGAAATCGTCAGTGGAAACCCACGACGAAGTGCATGACCGGCAGGCTCTGAGCACCACATTCAGTGGCGATAAGGTCAATCTCCAGGCAGGTAAAAACTTAAATATCAGCGGCAGCAATGTCGCCGGTACGCAGGATGTCAGCCTGAGCGCCGGTCACCAGCTCACCGTCACCACCGCCGCGGAAGCGCACGATGAAACCCATTGGCGGCAGGAGAAAAAATCGGGCCTGATGGGCACCGGTGGGATTGGCTTCACCTTAGGCAAAGCCAGCCAGAAAGTCACCACCGACAGTGACAGCCAGCTGAGTAAAGGCAGCACGGTCGGCAGCAGCCAGGGCAACGTGACCCTCAACGCCGGAGAACAGCTCAGGGTTCACGGCAGCGAAGTGATTGCCGGTAAAGACCTGACGCTGACCGGTCAACAGGTCGATATCACCGGCGCGGAAAACCGCCATCATGCCTCGACAAAAACCGAACAAAAGCAGAGCGGCTTAACTGTGGCGCTGAGTGGCGCCGCTGGCGGGGCCGTTAACAGCGCGGCGCAAACCGCCAGAACCGCCCGCACTGAAAGTGACCCACGAGTGAAAGCGCTGCAAAATACTCAAGTCGCGCTGAGCGGGGTACAGGCCGTGCAGGCCGGCCGATTGGCGGCGGCTCAGGGCAGTGACGACAAAGGCAATAACAATCTGGCCGGGGTGAGCCTGTCCTACGGGCGTCAATCTTCCCGTTCAGAACAGCAGCACCGCCAGACCACTCAACAGGGCAGCCATCTCACTGCCGGGGATAACCTGACTATAACCGCCAAAGGGGATGGCAAAGGCGCATCAGGCCAGCATGGCGATATCCGTATTCAGGGCAGCCAGTTACAGGCGGGTAAAGACCTGCAACTGAATGCTAACCGGGATATTCAGCTCACCTCCAGCCAGAGCACTGAACAGACCACCGGCAAAAACAGCAGCCACGGCAGCTCGCTGGGCGTGGGCCTGACTGTCGGGCCGGGGGGCACCGGCCTGAATGTCTCGGCCAATGTCAGTCGGGGCACCGGCCATGAAAACGGCAACGGCGTCAGTCACACTAACACCACGTTACAGGCGGGACAGACCGTCGGGCTGAACAGTGGCCGGGATACCACGCTGAAAGGGGCTCAGGTTAACGGCGAGCAGATTACCGCCGAGGTAAAACGTCATTTGACATTAAGCAGCGAGCAGGACAGCCAGCGCTATGACAGCCAGCAACACAACGCCAGCGCGGGCGTCAGCGCCACCGTGGGTCCCCTCACTAACGGCACCGCGAGCCTCAATGCCAGCCGCAATAAACTCCACAGCAACTATGACAGCGTGCAGGAGCAGACCGGGCTGTTTGCCGGCAAAGGCGGCTATCAGGTTAACGTCGGCGACCACACCCAACTGGACGGCGCGGTGATAGCCAGTCAAGCCGACAAAGCCAACAACACCCTGAACACCGGGACGCTGGGCTTCAAGGATATTAAAAA
>NZ_PUWT01000138.1:0-1619 GCF_002968995.1 Photorhabdus hindustanensis | reverse complement strand
GTGCTGAACACCCGGCTGTCTGAACAGTTAAGGCATCTGGCAAAAGCACAGGAAACCACCCTGTATACCGTGCTGCTCAGTGCCTTTTATCTCACGCTGGCAAAATTATCCGGGCAAAATGATATCGTTCTGGGGACGCCGACGGATAACCGACACCATGCCCAAACTCAGCCCCTGATTGGGATGTTTGTCAATTCACTGGCCTTAAGGATACAACTTCAACAAACCACCAGTGTGGAAACACTGATTCAACAGACCCATCAGCGGGTAACAGAGGCTAAGGTCCATCAGGACATGCCGTTTGAACAACTGGTTGAGGCACTGGATATTGCGCGTGACACCACCCGCCATCCGATTTTTCAGGTGATGTTCGGGTTGCAAAGCGTTAAAGAAAATTCGCCAGACAGCCGTCTGCCGTTCAGACCGGTGACACTGGATGAGCCGTTATACAGCCCCGCTAAGTTTGACCTGAGCCTGTTTTTATCCGACGGGCAAACCGATATTACCGGATGTCTGAATTACGCTGTCAGCCTGTTTGCTGACACCACCATCGTGAGACTGGCGGAGATTTATCAGCGGGTGCTGGCAGCCTTCGTGGCAGACCAGACACAATCGCTGGCCGGGCTGGATATCCTGTCTGCTCAGGAGCGCCATACCCTGCTGCACCGCTGGAATCAGACCGATGCGCCTTACCCGCAGGATAAAACCCTGCAACAACTGTTTGAAGCCCAGGTGGAAAGGACACCGGATAACACAGCGCTGGTGTTTGAAGGCGAATCTCTGACTTATCGCCAGCTTAACGAACGGGCAAACCAACTGGCTTATGTGATCCGTGAACACTGTCAGCAACACCATCATGTCCCTGTGCAAGCGGATACCCCCATCGCCCTCTACCTCGACCGCAGTCTGAACATGGTCATCAGTATTTTGGCGGTACTGAAAGCCGGGGGCGCTTATGTACCCATTTCGCCAGAATATCCATTAGAACGGGTTCAGTTTATTTTAAGCGATACCCAATCACCCTGTGTCGTCACTCAGCAAAAGTATCTGGCAACGCTGGCGACAGACACGCAACCATACGCAGAACAACCGGTACTGGTAGCGGCGGATGACCCGACAATCACCGCAGGCCAGCCCGTGGACAATCCGGCATCGGTAAACCAATCCTCCGATTTGGCCTATATCATCTATACCTCAGGCACCACTAGCCAGCCGAAAGGCGTCATGATTGAGCACAAAAATGTGACTCATCTGGTGGCGGCACAGGCAGAAATCTTTGATGCCACAGAGAGAGAAAAAGCCTTAATGTTTGCCGCTTATGTTTTTGACGCCTCGGTTTTCGAGTTATTCCTCAGCCTGTTTCATGGTCATACAATTTACCTTTGTAGCGAAACAGAACGTAATGTCCCCGCCGCAATTGAAAAACTGATTCAGCGGGAAAACATTGAAATAGCCACCTTACCCCCTGCCATACTGAAATTATTAACGGGCGCTCAGTTGCCTTCCCTACAATTATTAGTGACCGCCGGCGAATCACCTTCTTCCGATTTTCTTGAATATTTCAGTCAACACAACGGCATACTGAATGCTTACGGCCCGACAGAAGCGACCGTTTGTGC
>NZ_PUWT01000014.1:0-143158 GCF_002968995.1 Photorhabdus hindustanensis | reverse complement strand
MGGGCTGCTTATGCAGCCCGATATCAAAATACATATAACTATGGCTTTTTAGGCCAGTTAATGTCTGGTGCTGATGTAACATCAATACGGCTCAGTGATATTTGGTATTTTTTCCAAGCTACTAACTGTGCTTTTTCCTCATCGTTTGCCATATTTAGATCCATAGCATCTTGTAATGGTGCGATTTGGTTTGTTGCTTCGGCTATTAATTGCTGCTTTTGAAGTTTAGCCTGTTGCTGCAATTCTTCTTTTGTGGGTGGAGGGATATCCGCCCACTCCGGTAAACCATTTTTACCTGCTATTCGGTATTTACCCTCTGGGGGAATGCTGCCAGCAAACTCAATGAAAACAGCGTCATCGACTTTCACCGCATCGTTTGGAAATGAACCGGCATTGATATAGTCTTGTTTCCATTCGATCGGATAAAATGCGTTAGTTGTTGCACTGTAATAATACATAATTAATACCCCACTGCGAACCAATAATAACCTACACTAATACCAGTATTAGCATAGTCGTTAGTCAATTTGAATGAAGATGGACTTAAAACAGCGGCGTAACCATTAGCTATACCATCACCGGATCCTAGTCGATTCACTGTCAACATTACACTCACACATACATTAGAAAATCTAACTGGTAGCTGAACTACGATAATTTCTTGCGGCTCTAAAACTCGAGTTATTCCCCATTGATAAATCATCCCAGTATCCCCACATTTCCACCAACCGTTGACAGCTTTACTGGCTATGTTTTTATTGCCTTTTGCATTAACGCGGTTATCTACTTCTATTGTGGTATATGCACCTAGTTCTCCCGGAGAAGGTTTATTCATTGAACTGTATACCCGAACACCTGGAGCTTCATATACCCCTTTACCGGAAATATATCCAGTTGCGTCTACATTTCCATTTACAACACCACCAGATTTTGGATACGCTCCCACATCCCCAGTAGTGGGCTTATTTTTTGTGTTATAGTCCCTCCTCCAGCCCGGAGAGTAAGGCTCTCCATGATTAATATATGTAAATTGTGCATTGGGGATACCATTATTATCAGTAGTTGTTGGTGTTGTAACGCGAATTGTTGTTATACCGTCTACACCCATGACTTCAACAACAGCACCGGCTAAACAAATATTACCGCAGCCTGTGTCATTGATTGTGCGATTTGAAGCATATGACCAGGATCCTTTGCACATCCAATATGGATGATTAAAAGCCCCTTGGCTTTTTAGCCATTGCGCAAACTCCTTTGTTGTCCATGTTCCCCCGCCGCCAATCGAAATAGCACCACTATGTGCCCAGCATGCCCCCACATCCCCGGCACTCAAACTGACATCCCCGGTCAACGATTTCCCGTTCACTTTCCGGCTGCCCGGTACCGCGTTGTTAGCTTTAGTCACCGTTTCCGTCAAACCAAGGTTTTATAGAATTCATAAATTAACAACAAATCGTGTCGAAGCCGTATGCCAGGGCATTAAATGGGGATAGAAAGGGTAAAAACTGGCTATATTCGTGTATTAATAAATGACCAGAATGACGATTATGGGGAACAATACTGTGATTGGTTTAATTACAATCTGCCTTTGTTTATAAAACAACCTAAAAATGGTCGAAATAGATCACACATGTTGGCAAAACACATGTCTTCCCCAATCATGATGAAAATGGATTGGCTATAATATGTATCAGTCACCGTCTTTTGCTGCTTTGCATATTCTAATTCTGGAGATTTGTTATAGCTAAATGAATTGGAGAGTTACCTGAAATTTTGTATAGGATTTGGTAACCACATCAAAACAGGAAACTCTCAATTTTTAGATTAAATTTCAACTAACACATCCAAATTTATTTAACCAAAAGTTCTATATTCACACTTCGGTTTCTTACCCAAAAAGCTTGACTATTATAACAAATCTGGCCTCCGCAGATGGCATTTTCAACTATATCAGGACACCCTTTAATCAATGTATACCATTCTGGGCCAGATCCATCTGAATTTGCATGACCACAACCATGCCTAAATGTTAGTGTGCAATTTTCTGTATCTATATTGGCAACATTAATATAACTGACACTCCAATCGACAGTTTTAGTTTCATTTGTACATCCATCTACCCAATTATTATTATCTTTTAGATTTCCCAGATAGGTTTGGCCTGCCTCTAAACGTATTTTTTTGTCTCCACTATCGTACATGCAATTAGATGATTGCGTAACAAGGGTAATACTCTTTGTCGCGGATGAGTTTTTAATTTGTAGTGCATATGTAGCTGATAGATTGGAAATTTTACCTTCTGAAATTTCTAATGTTGCCTCCTGATCGGTAATGTTCTCTTTTGTCTCAGCAGCTAAAGCTAATTGTGTTGACGAAGTTAAAATCACAATAGCTGTACCAATTAAAGTTTTCAAAGTGATCATATTAATAAACTCCTTATGATGAAATTATTCAACATGCCATCACATTAAACGTTATTTTATTTGCACTTAAGCAAGTGTTGTTGAACGTTATTGATATCGTAACGATAATTATAAGTATAATTCATATTTTTATCTGTTGAATTGTTTTTTTTAAGATTAGATTCCTGATATATATCAGGATGTAATCTGGTGGAATGTTGGTGAATATGTCTTTTATAGATGTGGTTTATTATGTAAATAATAACAAACAGGTTTTGTCTAACTTTAAAATAATTTCATAAATTATAAAAAAAGTATCACCTATATGTTTGTTGTTTTAATATGATTAGAGGTGATGTTTATCACATTGGACTTGAGAGAAATCGAGAAGTTTTAATTGATTTTATATTTATAAGTGAGAATAAAAAAGGCCAGCAAATGCTGGCCAGTTTTAAAGATTTATTTTTTAACTTTGAAATCATTAAAAAATATTGGGCTTCTGTTACCCGCTTGATCTAAGCCATATACACAAAAGCGTACTGGGGAATCTTTCTTTTTAAGAGAAATCGGGATTCTTCTATAAATAGAGTAACCTGTGTCATCGTCGCATTTTGTGGATTTTAATGGTCCTGACTTTATACGTAAGTCAACAATTTCATAGGGGTTGAAAATAGGATCAACAATCCAACTATCCTCTGTTTCAAAAACTAATCTTGTTGTTGGTTTTATTGTCGGAGGCGTGTTATCAATTTCACGTAATTTTATTGATGCGTTAGACGTACTCTGCCAGTTTTTATTTGCAGAATGTTGTCCAATGACACACATTGCGTAAACTCCTTCTTTGGCAGGAACGGTAAGTTTATCCAACGGTTGTGTCGTGACTGGAATAGGTTTGCTGTATCCTTTAGGATCTGAACAATCAGTATTACCCGCAAGTCCTCCTTTATAGCGAATATTATCAAAACCCTGCTCCTCAAGATGTAAATTCCAGGTGGCAGGTTTGTTGTTAACTGTGCTCTTGGTAATTAGTGGGCCGCCAGCGTTAATAGTGATCCCTTTTCCATCATCAAATTTACTTAAATCCAGTTTTCCATCAGGGGTAAATGCACGTGCAATTTTATCAACAGGAATGTAATAACTGTCACCTTCACGTGAAAAACCTTTATCCTTAACCAACTCACAAGGCCGATTAACACCGCAACCCGTGTAATTTTGATCGACAGTGGTATTTAATACGCCAATTATCTGGGGTTTATCTTTCAATATAACCGGTGAACCAGAAGTTCCTCCCGAAACACCGGCGCAATCAACAGAAACGACCGGAGACCAAGCCCATATACCTTCATACACAAGAGGGGTTTTTCCAGTAATGGAGCAAGCCGAATAGCGTAGATAGCGTTTATTACCCGCTATGCCATTGGCCGGAATATGGGCAAGTTCAATCGGCTGATTTACCGATGGTTCATAATCTTTTTGTAAAGTCACCGGCAGTATTCCGCGATTCGCCAACTCGCCATAAGTTGCTTTAAGTCTGAAAACTGCAAGGTCGCCGCCTTTCATTGTCGCGTATAAAACTCTATCAATATCAACAGGTTGGTGTTCGTTAATTAAGTCAATAAAGTAATTTGGTGTGTATGTCCAACCAGGGCCTACAGGTTGATCAATTATTACTTCATTGGTATCTAATGAAGAGTCAAAACAATGGCCTGCGGAGAGAATAAGGGCTTGTTGATTGGCGTCAGGGGTTTCTGAACCGGCAATAAGTGTCGCGGTACATAGTCCACGACCGCTCAGTTTTCCCACATGCTTAAATCTCTCAGCGCCCGGATCGGTAGATTTTAATAATGGAGCTTCATTGCGGGTATTGTCTTGTAGATTAGCAATATTCTCGCTGTTATTTTCGGGAAGTGCTTGTACGTAACAGCTTGTTGACATAATCCCTGTAATAAGTGTAGCTAAAAAGGTTTTTCTCATGTTTTTACCTCATGTTGTTTACATTTTTAATCTTTCCATGTAATGGAAACAGACATTCAATGAAGAAAAAATTATCGCTAAGTGTTTTTAGAACTTTAATAAATCCTCTATATGAGTATTTAATGTTTATTAATTTATGAATTAATAGACAGTTTTTTTAGCGCATAAAATCATTCTATTGGATGCCAGTTATCCATAGCCAATAATAAATAACATAAAAATCAGCCAAATAGTTTTATATACTGCGATAGAGCTATAACGTTCAATGGAACGAGAACGGGTTATAAAGATTTTTCTGGTATAAATTCGTTGTTATAAAGGATGAATTGATTCAATGAGAGTTGAACTCCGGGAGAATTTCTATTTATTAGTTGTTACTAAATTTATCACCCGGAGCGTTTGTTGTGGAATAATAAAAGTGTTAGCGAAATAATTTTGGTCTTGCTGGAATAAGTTTCAATTCAGTTTGCAATGTTTTTAAATAGTCAATAGTCATAGTTGCTAAGATGGAATAAAAATCATTTTCCAGTTTAGTTGTCTGAACCAATTCCAGATAGCGGTAGGCCCACGGCAGTAAATGTTGTTCCAGTAGTGTGCGTGCGGCAGGTTTATGTCCTTGTTCTAAGATATAAACTAAGGCCAGCAGCATCAGACCAAATTGATCTTCGGGTTCCCGTTGTTCACTGGACATGACGATATTCTGTTTTGCCAGAAATTCCCGGTAAGCTAGAGTGCTTTCACCTGATAACGCGTTTTCTCTGTCCAGATAGACCGATCCCCAAGGTGGTGCTGGCATAACACCTTGTCCTTCGAACAGGATAGAGTAGTCATATTGTAGAGATTCGGCTGAGAAGGTGGCGATCTGTTTTGTCAGGTTCTCTATTTTACAGTTATTTGGCCAAGGAAATAATTTATTAATATCGGCAAGTAATGGAATTAGCGGGCGCACTTGTTCTGATTTCGGTGAGTAATAAAAACAGGCGCCGAGAATACGAGGTATGGAGGTATCTAATAACATAGGTAGTTCTCATTGTGATTTGTGGTTATATAGATGATGTAAGCAGTGATTTTACGATAAGAAACATCATAAGCTTATGTGATATGAATAGATAGTTGATTATGATCAATGATTAATCTATTGCGGTGTTGTTACCATCATTATCACCAGATTAACGGTGATTTTTATTATAAAGCGTATAAGTTTATCGCCGAAAATAATAAAATTATCCGCTTTATTGGTGTGGAAAAATATATTTAATCTACATTTTAATTCAACGAATTTAATAAGGTTATTATGGTAAAAGTGAATATATATCATTAGTTATCTAATGATTTAATAACTTGAAAAGTAGACCACGTTAAAAATAAATAGACCGCCGTTGGGTTAATACCACACCTTAATGGTGTGGTTGGGAAGGAGGTGGAAATCCTCCGCAGCCCCCGCTGCTGTGATGCTGACAACTCCGCTGATGCCACTGGTCGGAAAGACTGGGAAGGTTGCGGGGAAGGGTGACGCTAAGCCAGAAGACCGACCTGACAGGCATGAGACATTAACTCCTTCGGTGGGAAGCGGGTTGTCATCCGAGTGGTGTGCGCAGTATTGGCACGTCTTATTGGCGCTCATTCTCCGATCGATATATCGGGAATTTTCTATGCAATGGTCAGGCAGGAAGGCATTTGTTATCGCCGGTACCGGTAGTGGCTGTGGTAAGACTACGGTTACCCTTGGCATTTTGCGGGCATTGATGTTGAGAGGGTTGGCTGTCCAGCCGTTTAAAGTGGGGCCGGATTATCTGGACAGCGGCTGGCACAGCTCTGTGTGTGGCGTAGCATCTCGTAATCTTGATGCATTTATGCTGCCGCCCGCGACTCTTAATGGTCTTTATAATGAGCATATGCGTCATGCTGATGTGGCAGTCATTGAAGGTGTGATGGGGTTGTATGATGGTTATGGTACTAACCCAAACTATTGTAGTAGCGCTGCAATGGCTAAACAGTTGGGATGTCCGGTGATTTTGTTGGTAGACGGTAAGGCTGTATCTACTTCTGTTGCCGCGACTGTTCTGGGTTTTTGTCGTTTTGATCCCTCTCTAACGATTGCGGGTGTCATTGTTAACCGCGTCAATTCTGAAAATCATTTCGAACTTATTCGTCACGCGATTGAACATTATTGTGGTGTTCCGGTGTTAGGGCGTTTACCCGTGATGAAGGATGTGTCATTACCGTCTCGTCATCTTGGCCTGATTCCTGCCCAAGAGCAGATTGACAATGATGCTCGCTGGCAGCGGTTGGCTCAACAGGTGGAGATGTATATCAATCTTGATCGTCTGTTGGCGCTTTGTGACTGTCCTGCTTTACCAGAAGGCGAGGTGCCATTATTGCCTAATCCGGCATTGGCTGATGGCTTGACGTTAGCGTTGGCAGATGATGAAGCCTTTAATTTTTATTACCCAGATAATCTGGAGATGTTGGAACGGGTGGGAGTACGTATTCACCGTTTTAGTCCACTGCATGATCGCCGTTTACCCGATTGTCAGATGATTTATCTCGGTGGTGGTTATCCTGAAATCTATGCCGCTAAGTTGGCTGCCAATAGTGCCATGCGGGAAGCTTTACAGGATGCTCATTATCGTCAAGTTCCCATTTATGCTGAATGTGGTGGCCTGATGTACCTTGGCAAATCGTTGACCGACGGTGAGGGGGCGAGCCACCAGATGGCCGGTATTCTGCCGGGGGAAAGCCATATGGGTACGCGGCTGATGCGCTTTGGTTACTGTCAGGCGCAGGCCCGTTTTGACACTTTGCTGGCCGCAGAAGGTGAGATTTTACGGGGCCACGAGTTTCATTATTCTGATTTTATCAGCTCAGTGCCTTCCGTCTTTGACTGTACTAAATGGCGTGACGGGATGGCAATACAGCAATGGGCCGGAGGCTATCAGGTACAGCAGACGCTAGCCAGTTATCTACATATCCATTTTGCTCAGCGTCCTACTCTGCTTGATCGCTGGTTGAGGTCTGCAAGGAGGTTGCTGTGACGCTTGCTGCCTGGTTTGCTGCTTTCTTACTCGATAGCTGGTTAGGTGATCCGCCACATTGGCCTCATCCAGTGCGTTGGATTGGTAAGCTGATTTCACTGGTACAACGGGCGGTTCGGCGCTGTTGTCACAGTGAACGTGCATTGAAAGTTGGTGGAGCAGGGCTATGGATAGTGGTTGTTGGGCTGACCTGGTTGGTGAGTTGGGGATGCTTGTGGCTGATGTACTCCATTCATCCTTGGATCGGCTGGCTGGTCGAAGTGTGGATGATTTATACCCTGTTGGCTGGCCGTTGTCTGAGTGACACCGCGCTAGAGGTGCATAGCGTATTGAGGCATGGCTCTTTGGATGAGAGTCGCCAGCAATTGTCACGGATTGTCGGGCGAGATACTTCTCAACTGGATGCACCGCAAATCACGCGCGCAGTAGTGGAAACGGTGGCGGAAAACAGCGTTGATGGGGTTATTGCTCCGCTGTTTTTTTTGATGATTGGTGGCGCGCCGTTGGCAATGGCTTATAAAGCGGTTAACACCCTTGATTCAATGGTGGGGTATAAAACCCAGGAATACCGCGCTATTGGGTATGTTTCTGCTCGCATGGATGATCTGGCGAATTGGTTACCGGCGCGGTTGAGTTGGCTGTTATTGAGTGCGGCAGCCTGGTTCATCCGGCTTGATTTTCGCCAGGCACTGCGTATTGGCTGGCGTGATCGTTATCAGCATGCCAGCCCTAACTGTGGCTGGCCGGAAGCGACGGTTGCGGGAGCGTTGGGTATCCGCCTTGGTGGTCCGAATTGTTATTTTGGTGAACGAGTAGATAAACCCTGGATTGGTGATGAACGCCGTGAAATCTCGCTGATGGATATCCCGCGCAGTATCTATTTGATGATGATAGCTTCGCAACTGGCCTTACTGTTGTTTGCGCTGTTGCGTTTACTGTTGGTCGGAATGGCTTAGAAAAGGGCAAACAATATGAACTACCTCCAGAAACCTCAGCAAATTGAACAGAATAGCTTTGCAATCATTGGCGATATTATTGCCAGCGAACGCCCCGATTATCGTTTTGTTGATGAGATGCAAGAAGCGGTAATTAAACGGGTGATCCATACCACCGCAGATTTTGACTGGTTGGATATTTTATGGTTCTCGCCGGGTGTGCTGGCCCGCATGACTGAGGCATTGCGTCAGGGATGCATCTTATATACCGATACTACGATGGCTCAGTCCGGTATTAATAAAGCACTGTTACATCAGATGGGGTGTGAATGCCGCTGCTATATCAGTGATCCGCGCGTAGTTGCGATGGCGAAAGCGCAGGGTATTACGCGTTCTATGGCCGCGGTAGATGTCGCACTGGCTGAAAAAGGCGACAAAATCTTCGTGTTCGGTAACGCTCCAACCGCGCTGTTCCGTTTGCTGGAAAGGCAGGCTTCGCCATTGGCGGTGGTTGGAGTGCCTGTCGGTTTTGTCGGTGCGGCGGAATCGAAAGCCGCGTTGATGCAAAGTGAACTGCCTTGTATCGCCGCCTCAGGCCGTAAAGGGGGAAGTAATATCGCGGCGGCGATTATCAACGCCATTCTGTACCGATTGCGGGAGGCGCCATGAGTGATACTGTTCAATTAAACACCATGCAACTAGACACCATCTGGCATAACGGTAAACAGTATCGCAAAGGTTATACCACCGGTTCCTGTGCCACCGCAGCCGCTAAGGTTGCCGCATTAATGGTGCTGCGTCAGCAAGTTATTGATCATGTTTCTATTGTTACCCCTTCCGGTGTGACATTACGTCTTAATGTTGAACAGCCGCTGATTGAAGGCCAGCAGGCGACGGCTGCTATTCGTAAAGATGGTGGCGACGATGTAGATGCGACGCATGGCATGCTGATTTTTGCCCGTGTCACTCTATGCGATCACGGTGAGATCCATCTGCGTGGTGGGGAAGGTGTGGGGACGGTTACCCGCAAAGGCGTCGGATTACCGGTAGGTAGCTCTGCGATTAATCGTACACCGCGTCAAACCATTGAGGCCGCGGTACGGGAGGCCATTGGTCCGTTACGAGGCGCGGAGGTGGAAATTTTCGCACCGGAAGGTGAAGAGCGGGCAAAGAAAACTTACAACGGGCGATTGGGGATATTAGGCGGCATTTCCATCATTGGCACCACCGGTATCGTTACGCCAATGTCGGAAGAGAGTTGGAAACGTTCGTTGGCGATAGAACTGGAAATGAAACGTTCGGCGGGTGCTGAAAAGGTCATTCTGGTGCCGGGCAATCACGGTGAGCGTTTTGTGCGTGAACAATTGGGACTCGATGGTCAGCTAGTAGTGACCATGAGTAACTTCGTTGGTTACATGTTGCAGGAAGCGGTACGGCTTGGGTTCCGCCATATTATGTTGGTGGGGCATCCCGGCAAACTGGTGAAAGTGGCCGCGGGAATTTTCCATACCCACAGCCATATTGCTGATGGCCGCATGGAAACGTTGATTGCTTATTTGGCATTGATGGGGGCGTCGCAGGAACTGTTATTGGAAGTGAGTCGCTGCGATACCACGGAAGCGGCAATGGAGCTGATTGCAGAACACGGCTTGCAAGCGGTTTATGACCGTATTGCTGAACGCATTTGTGAACGCATGCGTGAGATGTTGCGTTTTGCGGTTAACCCACCGTGCTGTGATGCCATCATGTTCTCTTTTGATAATCAGATACTTGGCACCAGTCGCCCATTGAATGACATTTTGGAGGCAATGCGATGATCACCGTAGTGGGAATTGGTCCCGGCGATACTGCGTATCTGATACCTCAGGCACAGCACTATATCACTGAGGCGGAGGTGTTGGTCGGTGGTAGACGTCACTTGGAGATATTTAGCGGTATCACCCATGAAACCCGTGTACTGGATGCTGATCTGGCGAGTTTGCTTGTTTGGCTACAGAACAACAGTACACGCCGGATTGTGGTCTTAGCGTCTGGTGATCCGCTGTTATATGGCATTGGCAAATTATTGTCTGAATATTTTGCCGCAGATGATCTGCGCATCATTCCGGGTATCAGTTCAATTCAGTATCTGTGTGCCAAAGCTGCACTGGATATGAACGATATCTATCTAACCAGCAGTCACGGGCGAGCCCCGGATTTTGGCTGGCTTCTGCAACACGACAAAGTAGGCATGGTAACTGATGGGCGCGTCGGCCCGCGGGCAATTGCGGAGGCCATTATTGAGCGTGGCCTGAGCCGTACATTGATTATTGGTGAAAACCTCTCTTTGCCTAATGAGCGTATTCACCGTCTGCGGCCGGAAGCGGTGGCGACTGACTATGACATGAATGTGGTGGTGATCCTAAATGAGAGATGATGAATTTTTACGCGGACAGAAAGTGCCAATGACTAAAGAACCTGTACGTGCATTGGCTCTGGAGCGGCTGGAACTCAGTGATGCCAGCCAATTGATTGATGTGGGAGCAGGTACAGGCAGTGTGGCATTAGAGGCGGCGTTACGCTTCCCGGAGCTGACTGTTACTGCTATTGAACGCAACCCGGCGGCACTAGCCTTGATTGGGGAGAATCGTCAGCGGCTAGGTTGTCATAATGTGGAGATCATTGCTGGAGAAGCCCCGTTAGCATTGGATGTTATGGCCGATGCGGTGTTTATTGGCGGAAGTGGCGGGCAATTGACCGCTTTGATCGACTGGGCGCTGGATCACATGCACCCCGGTGGCCGTCTGGTACTGACTTTCATTTTGCTGAATAACCTGAATGATGCACTGGAACATTTGCGGACCTGTCAGATCAGTCAATTGGAGTGCATACAGCTACAAGCATCTACTCTAGCGACCTTGGGTACGGGTCACTATTTCAAACCGAATAATCCGACTTATCTGATTTCCTGTTACAAGGAGAAGATCGATGTCTGAATATTTTGATCCCAGAAAAGTGTGGTTTGTCGGGGCCGGACCGGGTGATAAGGAGTTGATCACCTTAAAAGGCTACCGTTTGCTGCAACAGGCACAGGTGGTGATTTATGCTGGTTCATTGATTAATACCGAACTGTTGGATTATTGCCCGCCAGAGGCTGAGTGCCATGATAGCGCCGGTCTGACGCTGGAACAGATTGTTGCGCTGATGGTTGAGGGTGTACGTGCGGGTAAGCTGGTGGTGCGACTGCAAACCGGCGATCTCTCGTTGTACGGTTCTATACGCGAACAAGGGGAAGCTTTGACCGATGCGGGCATTAGTTTTGTCTCGATACCCGGTGTCAGTGCTTTCCTTGGGGCAGCAGCGCAATTAGGAGTGGAGTACACCGTGCCGGAAGTGGCGCAAAGCTTGATCATTACCCGGATTGAAGGGCGTACACCGGTGCCGCCGCTCGAACAATTGGAGTCCTTCGCCGCTCATCAAACGTCAATGGCGATTTATCTTTCTGTACAGAAAATGAGGCATGTGGCTGCGCGTCTTCAAGCCGGCGGCTATCCGGCGACTACGCCGGTTGCGGTGATATACAAAGCGACCTGGGATGAAAGCTTAACCGTGCGCGGTACGTTGGCTGATATCGCTGAAAAGGTGCAGGCCGCGGGTATTCGTAAAACCGCTTTGATTCTGGTCGGTGCTTTTTTGGGAGAAGAGTACCACTATTCCAAGCTTTACGATGCGGGGTTTAGCCATGAATATCGCCGGGCATGAATCGATTGCGGTGTTCTGTCTGACGCCGGGAGGGGTCAGACTGGTACATCGGTTAAAAGCTCATCTTCCTCTGACCTGTTTTACCAGCGAAAAGTTGTTGGAGCCGGGGTTTATGCCTTTTAATGGCAGCTTTGGCGACACGTTGCGCGAGGCATTTAAACACTATTCGGCGTTGGTAGTGGTGGTGGCGCTTGGCATCACGGTACGCATGCTTGCGCCAATCATAAACGACAAAATGCATGATCCTGCGGTGGTGGTGATTGATGAAAGAGGGCAGCATGTTATCAGCCTTTTATCCGGTCATGTGGGTGGGGCTAACGCGTTGACTCACCATTTGGCGGCGTTATTGGGGGCTGATCCGGTGATCACGACAGCTACGGATGTTAACGGGATGGCGGCGTTAGACACCCTTGCCACTCAATTAGATGCTGATATGCAGGATTTTCGCCACGTGGTGAAGGTGATAAATCAAATGCTGGTCAGTGGCCAAAAAGTGGGGTTGTGGTGGGATGAGCCACTAATTAACGAACGTGAGCAGTGTGATACCCGGGGTTTTATCCCGGCAGCGAGTCTGGAGGAATTGCCTGAACTGGATGCGCTAGTGTGTATCACATTGCGAGATTCGTTGCCGGAATTGTCTCTACCGGGATTGTCTCTGCCGGTTTACAAACTGGTGCCGAAACGAGTGGTGGCCGGGATTGGTTGTCGCCGGGATACGCCATTGCAAACAGTGATTGAGCTATTGCAGCAACAGATGGCGGAAAACCATTTCGATCTGATGGCGTTGCGGGCCATCGGCAGTGTTGTCATTAAAAAGGATGAACCGGCGCTGAATCAACTTGCACAGCGTTGGCGTGTACCGTTTGAGTTGTTCAGTGTTAATGAATTAAGTCTTCATGAGCAACGCTTTCCTGCTTCCGATTTTGTCCGCCAGACGATAGGAATTGGCAGTGTTTCACAACCTGTCGCCTGGTTGATGAGCGAAGGAAAATTGGTTGGTCGGACCTTGCGTCAGCAGGGCGTCACTATCACTTTGGGGGTATCACAATCATGTTAACGGTAATCGGTATTGGACCAGGCAATGAATCCATGATGACGCAGGAGGCCATTGAGGCGATCCGCGAAGCTGAAATTATTGTCGGCTATAAAACCTACACCCATTTAGTTAAACATCTGACGATGGATAAAGAAGTGATTAAGACCGGGATGTGCAAGGAGATTGAACGCTGCCAGAGAGCGATCGATCTGGCGTTGTCCGGCCGTAAAGTTGCTTTGATCAGCAGTGGTGATGCGGGAATTTATGGCATGGCGGGTTTAGTGCTGGAATTGGTTTGCCAGCAACAATGTGATCTTGAAGTTAGGTTGGTCGCCGGGATCACCGCCAGTATTGCCGCGGCGTCGTTGTTGGGCGCGCCATTGATGCATGATTTTTGTCATATCAGTTTAAGTGATCTGCTAACACCGTGGCCGATGATTGAGAAACGTGTTATTGCCGCCGCGCAAGCGGATTTTGTTATTTGCTTCTATAACCCACGTAGCCGTGGCCGGGAAGGGCATCTTGCCAAAGCATTTGAACTTATGCGGCCGTGGAAAGCAGCACAGACGCCGGTTGGCGTAGTAAAAGCGGCGGGACGTAAAAAACAGGATAAATGGATTACCACGTTTGGCGAGATGGATTTCTCTCCAGTGGATATGACCAGTTTGGTGATCGTTGGCAATCAAACGACCTATTGCCGTGACGGATTGATGATCACGCCGCGGGGGTATGAATTATGAGCCATCCGGCTATCCATGTTTTTGGCGGAACCAGTGATGCCCGGTTGCTCTGTCAGGCACTAGACGCAGCAGGGGCACGTTATCGGCTCTCTGTTGCGACTGATGCAGGGAGACAACTGGCGGGTGATATTCGGGGAGATGTAGTGGTGGGGCGAATGGATGCCGAGGCGATGGTGGATTACTTTGATCGGCATAAGGTACGTTGGGTGATTGATGCTTCCCATCCTTACGCAGATGCACTAAGCCGAAACGTGATGACAGCTTGTCGTCGTTTGTCACTGCGGCTTACTCGTTATCAGCGGCCCAGTGAAATTGACTTATTGAGCCATCCACTGTTGCACAAAGTGAATAGTATAGAGGCGGCTTGCGATGTTGCCCGGACATTAGGGCAACGGATCTTGCTCACCACCGGTAGTAAGCAACTGGAGCTATATCAGCGTTTACTACCGGGAAAAACGTTGTTGGTACGGGTATTGCCGACCGCCGAGGTGTTGATTCAGTGTGAAGCGTTAGGATTGGGGGTTGATCACATTATCGCGTTGCGTGGGCCATTTACGGCTGAATTCAATCACGCAGTGTATGAATTTTGTCACCCTGATGTGGTGATCACAAAAGAGTCCGGGGCCGAGGGGGGATATCAGCAGAAGGTCGCTCCCTGTCTGGCGCTTAATATTCCCTGTATTGTGGTGTGCCGTCCTACACGGACCTTACAAGGGGATGACGGAGAGCAGATTAGTTCGCTGGATGAGTTTGTCCAACACCTTGCCGGTTGGCAGGAATAATGAGGGCAATAAAATGAAAAAAGCACTATTAATCATCAGCTTTGGTACCAGCTATCATCAAACCCGACAAAAGAATATTGATGTCTGTGAACAACAACTGGCAGCGGCTTACCGTGATCGCGATCTATATCGCGCGTTCACCTCAGAAATGATCATCCGTAAATTAAAAAAACGTGATGGTTTACAGGTGGATAACCCTCGTCAGGCGTTGGAGCGTTTGGTTAAAGAAGGTTACCAGGATGTGGCTATTCAATCTCTTCATGTCATCAACGGTGACGAATATGAAAAGATTGTCAGTGAAGTGCGTACCTTTAGTGATCATTTCCAACGTTTAGTGGTGGGTACGCCGCTGCTTAACAGCTTTGCCGATTATCAACAACTGCTTGTTGCCCTGAAAAGTCAGATGCCGCCATTAGCTGAGGATGAACGCGTAGTGTTTATGGGGCATGGCGCAACCCATCATGCTTTTTCTGCCTATGCGTGCCTTGATCATCTTATGAGCGCACATAATTTCCCGGCGTTGGTTGGCGCGGTGGAGAGCTACCCGGAAATCGACCAGATCATTATTCGCTTGCGGCATCAGGCGGTGCGTAAAGTACATTTGATGCCATTAATGATAGTGGCCGGCGATCATGCGATTAACGACATGGCATCAGACGAGCCGGATTCGTGGCGTTCTCAACTGGAAGCTGTTGGGATCAAAACCCAATCTTGGTTACAGGGATTAGGTGAAAATCCGTTGATTCGCCAGATGTTCGTTCAACACCTGGCAGACGCGTTACAGACAGAACAACAGGAGGTGGTGTGATGAATGGAAGACTTTATGCTATAGGCGTCGGTCCGGGCGCCAGTGATTTAGTTACCGTACGTGCAGCTCGAATACTTGCTCGCCTTGATGTGCTTTATGCACCCGCTGGACGTAAAGGAGGAGATAGTCTGGCGCTCTCCATTGTGCGTGAATATCTGTTGCCTCATACGGAAATTCGTACCTGCCATTTTCCGATGAACAGTAATGGCGAAGAAAAACAGGCGGTATGGGATGAAGTGGCGCAACAACTGCAAGATGAAGTGGCAAAAGGGCAGCAAGTGGGTTTTATCACGTTGGGTGATGCTATGTTATTCAGTACTTGGGTCTTTTTGCTGGCGCGAATTGGTCGGCAGGAGTGGCTAGAAATTGTCCCAGGTATCACCTCTTTTGCTGCGATTGCCGCGCGTACCGTACTACCACTGGCGATGGAACAGCAATCAATGGCGATAATGTCTTGTACAGCGCCGGAAGCCGAGCTGGAACAGGCGCTGCAAACACATGATTGCGTGGTGCTGATGAAAGTTTATAACCGTTTTACCACTGTGAGTGCGTTGTTGGCCCGCTTGAATTTGTTTGAACATGCCCTATTAATGGCGGATGCGACATTGCCAAGTGAACAGTGCTGGTGCCGTTTAGATCAGGTGGACGCCGATCAGAAATTACCTTATTTTTCCACCATTTTAGTGAATAAACAGTGGCATACTGAGAAATAAGTGCTGGTTATGGCAGCAAAAAATATTCATTGGGTTGGCAATGGCGGCGAATATTGACTAATTGGATACATTTGATCGCTGGGTCAACCCTTTCCATCAGATAAAGGGTGATTGCGAACAAGAGGCAACTTGAAAGATGACGGGTATAAAACTGAGGAGCCGCTTTTTGCTCTACTACACCAATATAAAGGAGATAGCATGATGGGCTTGTCTTTAATGTTGCAGGGTACGGCATCTGATGTTGGGAAAAGTGTACTGGTCGCGGGATTGTGCCGTATCTTTGTTCAAGATGGTTATCGCTGCGCACCGTTTAAATCACAGAATATGGCGCTGAATTCTGGTATCACTATTAACGGTGAAGAGATGGGAAGGGCGCAGATTTTTCAGGCGGAGGCGGCGGGTATCGAGCCTGATGTGCGGATGAATCCGGTATTGCTTAAACCCACCAGCGAGCGTAAAGCTCAAGTTGTGTTGATGGGAAAAGTGGCCTGTAGCATGAATGCGGTGGAATATCACCAATATAAACCCAGTTTACAGCAACAAATTTGTGAGGTTTTTCATAGTTTGGCCCGTGAATATGACGTCATTGTGTTGGAGGGGGCTGGCAGTCCGGCGGAGATCAACCTGCGAGATCGAGATATAGTCAATATGGGGATGGCGGAGATGGTAGATGCCCCAGTGTTATTGGTAGCGGATATCGATCGCGGCGGTGTATTTGCGGCCATTTATGGCACATTGGCACTGCTACGCCCGGAGGAGAAAGCGCGGGTAAAAGGGGTGATTATCAATAAATTCCGAGGTGATGTCAGTTTGCTCCAGCCGGGTATTGAACAGATTGAAGCTTTAACTGGCGTGCCGGTATTGGGCGTGATGCCTTGGTTGAATATTGATCTGGAAGATGAAGACGGCGTAGCGCTACAAACCGGCAAATATGATGGCGCGACAGAAAAGGCGCTAGATATTGCTGTGATTCGTTTGCCCCATATTGCTAATTTTACTGACTTTAACGCGCTGGCGGTGCAACCGGATGTTCGTTTGCGTTATGTAACTCAACCATCAGCGTTGCAGCCGTCAGATCTGATTATCTTGCCCGGCAGCAAAAACACGTTGGGAGATTTGCAATGGCTGCGGCAGAACGGGTTAGCGGATGCCTTATTAACAGCACATCAGGCGGGTGTTCCTATTATCGGTATCTGCGGTGGTTATCAAATGTTGGGGAAACGGATCATTGATGGCGTGGAATCGGGTATTGAACAGATGCAGGGCCTTGGATTGCTGGATATGGAAACTCGTTTTGCCCACGAAAAAGTAACGACTAGGGTAAACGGTAAGAGCTTGTCAGCATTGTCGGGCTTGTTGTCAGACTGTATCGATCAGCCTATTCGCGGTTATGAAATTCATATGGGCAAATCGATACTGGGAGCGGATGCAACCCCGTTTGCCTGTATTACCGAGCGTAACGGCCAGTCCGGTGATTGGTGTGATGGGGCGGTTAATCGACAGGGCAGTGTGATGGGCAGCTATATTCATGGTTTGTTTGATAGCGCTAATTTTACCCGCGCTCTGCTTAATACTTTGCGTCAGCGCAGAGGATTGGCGGCTTACCAAGGGGAAATACTGGATTATACCCACTACAAACAGACTCAGTTTGACCTTCTGGCGAAAGCCATGCGCGAACATCTGGATATAGAACGGATTTATCAGTGTATGAAAACCCATCGACAAGGTTCGGCTCCGTGATTTTGATCACTGGCGGGGCGCGTAGTGGTAAAAGTGTGCTGGCGGAGAGGCTGGCGGCACAAGCAAGTGAACAGGTGTTGTATATTGCCACTGCCGTAGTGACAGACAGTGAAATGGCTGAACGTATACGACTGCACCGCGAAAGTCGTCCGGCTCATTGGCGTATATGGGAGGGCTATCGCGATCTCGGTGCGGTTATCTCGACGCAAACCCGACCGGGAGAAGCAGTTATCTTAGAATGTATCACCACCTTAATTACCAACCTATTATTTGAGCAAGCCGGAGAGACACCACCTGAACAAATGGATTTTGCGGTATTGGAGGTGGGAATTCAGCAGCAAATTAGCGATCTGCTGGCGGCTTGTACTTGTATGACTTCCCCGATATATCTGGTTACTAACGAACTGGGAATGGGCATTGTGCCGGAGAACCGTCTGGCCCGACATTTCCGCGATATTGCCGGAAGGGTTAACCAGCGGCTGGCGGCGGCTGCCAGTGAAGTATTTTTGATGGTATCGGGAATTGAGGTAAAAATTAAATGAATCTGCGCTTGTTTCTTGCCACCTTACAATTTATGACTCGCATTCCGGTACCATCGCGCTGGACACAGGGATTAGAAATAGATCAGTACGTGCGTGGTATAGCGAGTTTTCCATTGGTTGGATTGATTGTCGGTATGCTTGCGGCGGCGGTTTTTACCTTGCTGACTCCTTGGTGTGGCGCTCCCTTGGCGGCACTGGGTTACGTATTAGCGCTGGCGTTGTTAACTGGGGCGCTTCATCTTGATGGTTTAGCCGATACCTGTGATGGCGTGTTTTCTGCCCGTAAACGGGAAAAAATGCTAGAGATTATGCGTGATAGCCGTTTGGGAACCAATGGTGGACTGGCGTTGATCTTCCTTATTTTGGCGAAAGTGCTGGTGGTGAGCGAATTATCTCTGCGTGGCGCTTCTATGCTGATGGCTTTAACTGCTGCGTCAGTGGCGGGCAGGAGCGCGATTATCTTGTTAATGTACCGCCAGCGTTGTGCCCGTGAAGGAGTTGGGTTAGGGAACCTTTATATCGGGCGGGTTAACGGTTGTCAGACAGTGTTGACATTGTTCGGTGGGACAATATTGATTGCTCTACTGATGCGATGGTCTGGTGTGTTGGCATTGGCGATCACGCTGTTGATTATTGGGTTGCTGGCGGTGTATCTGCACCGCCGTTTAGGCGGCCAGACCGGTGATACCCTTGGTGCATCAGTGGAAGCCGGGGAGTTGGTGTTTTTACTGGCGCTACTGTGAGTAACCTCCTAACAGAATGTCCAACTCCCTAATCTTACGCTAATCATTAGCTGGCTGAGAGAATAACAGTAATAGGTGCATAATGCTTACGGGCGGAAATCTGGCGACTTTCCCAGCGATCATGAGCTGCTTGAAGGTTAATCCAAAAATCCTCATCCGTTTCAAATAAACCGGCTAATTGTGTGGCTTCTGCAACGGATAGGCGACGGGAATTATTCACAATTTGGCCAATAACCTTGCGAGAAACACCCATCGCATTCGCCAACTGTTGTTGAGTTATTTTCAACGGTTTCAAAAACTCTTCAGTCAACATTTCACCTACAGTGGTAGGTTCTGCTGTTCTGGTATCCATAAAGCCTCCTTAGTATTTGTGCGGATCAAGATAAAGATCATAAGCATGGCCATCACGCCAGCGAAAAATGAGCCTCCATTGAATAGATACACGAATGCTAGACCATCCATCTAAGTTTCCTGAAAGGCGCTCATAGTTATTACTACGAGGAGAAAACAGTGATTTCTCTGTAGTGGAGGCCTCCAGAAGAGAAAGCTTTCTACGTAAAGGATTTATGATAGTAGCGGGTATGTCTCTTCCTCGAATGTTGTCAAAGTAGAACTTTGCCAATGAGCCTGTTTTTCCATCCCTAAAACTACCAATCATTGGCCTTTCCTCTAGTTCACTCTTGATAAAAGAATTGTACCCAAAATGGAAGCGTAGTGAAACCAAAAAGGAACAAAATGCCCCTAAAAAACATATGATACGCTGGAATTGTAAAACAGAAATACTTTATCTGTGCGAATGAGCAGTGACATAGCTCGCAGCGTTTTATGCTCACCTGATGAAAAAGGTGCTATCGCTATTAGGATAGGGCATTCTGAGAAAACGTTATCCTATAGAAGCAATGTTTGGCCGGTTAAAAAACATTCTCAAATAAGTTTTTTCCCTTGGAGGGGAGTCGGAGTGGTTGTCACCTATCAATCTAAAAAAACGAGTTTGAATTAACAGCTCTAAAACACATCTGAGGTAGAGTAACAACAATGCGACTATTTTTGGTTCGGCACGGTCAGACGGAAGCGAATCTAAGTGGTGTTTTCTGTGGTATGACGGATGTGGCGTTGACTGAAACGGGGATAAATCAGGCTCGGCAAGTTGCCCGCTATCTATCGTCAGTGACATTTTCGCAAGCGATAAGCAGCACATTACGGCGGGCGCGTCATACTGCGGAGATTATTCTGGCCGGTCATTCGCTGTCAGCTACCATTGATACGCAACTCAATGAGATGCATTTTGGCGTATGGGAAATGCGCCATCACCGCGATTTGCAACATGAAGACGCCGAAGCTTGGGCTGCTTGGTTAGCGGATTGGCAACAGGCAGCACCGACCGGAGGGGAAACCTTTCCGGCATTTGCGGCCCGGATAGAAAATGTGGTTCAGCATCTGCTGATACAAGAAAGTCAGCATAATCTGTTATTAGTCGCTCATCAGGGGGTATTGGGCTTGTTGCTGGCGCGTTTGCTGGCTATGCCGCCTGCTGCCATGTGGCACTTTCATTTTGAACAGGGAACGTACAGTGTAGTGGAAATCCAACATGGATTGACTACCTTGCGCACATTTAATAACCGGAGTGACTGGCCGCTTGAGACACGGAAATAACACCATGCAAACATTTTCATCGATCATTAATGCTATTGTGCCGTTGGATAATGTTGCGATGGCGCGTACTGAGACTCGATTGAATGGGCTGGTTAAACCAACAGGCAGCTTCGGACGTCTGGAATATCTGGCGATTCAGCTTGCCGGAATGCGGGGATTATCGGGCCATCATATTGATCGTAAGCAGATTATCGTGATGGTTGCTGATCATGGGGTTTATGACGAAGGCGTGACCATATCGCCTAAGTCGGCGACGGCTATTCATGCGCAGAATATGATGAAAGGGATCACCGGTGTTTGCGTATTGGCGGTGAATGCGGGCGCGGATGTGAAAGTTGTGGATGTGGGCATTGACAGTGATCCTGTGCCGGGATTAGTGAACATGAAGATGGGGCGTGGCAGTGGCAACATTGCTCAAGGACCGGCGATGAGCCGCCAGCAAGCAGAAGATCTATTGCTGGCAAGCGCACACCTGACGCTGGAACAGGCTGCAAATGGCGTGAAATTGTTTGGTGTGGGGGAATTGGGTATGGCGAATACCACACCGGCGGCGGCTGTGGTCAGCGTCTTGACAGACAACGATCCACAACAGATTGTAGGAGTTGGGGCTAACTTCCCCAGAGAACGCTTGCATCACAAAGTGGCGGTTGTGCAACAGGCGATTGAAATCAATCGGCCTGATGCCAGAGATAGCATTGATGTATTGGCCAAGGTTGGAGGTTATGATTTGGTGGGTATGGCGGGCGTAATGCTTGGCGCGGCCTCTGCCGGGTTGCCGGTGATTCTGGATGGATTCCCTTCTTACGCGGCGGCGCTGGCCGCTTGTCGAATTGCTCCTGATGTACGTCATTACCTGATCCCTTCGCATTTATCGGCAGAGAAAGGCTCCATTATCGCGTTGCAGCATTTGCAACTGGAACCTTATCTACATTTGGACATGCGCTTGGGGGAGGGGAGCGGTGCTGCGTTGGCGATGCATTTGGTGGATGCGGCTTGCGCTATGTATAACAATATGGGACTACTCGCTGAAAGTAATATTGTGTTGCCGTGTTAATTATCAGGGTAATTTGATAACCCGCATCCGTAAGGGGGTGAGAGAAAAAGCGTTATCATTTAGGAAAGGATAACGCCGAGAAAACGAGATGGGATTTGAGCTATTGCCTATTATGCAATAGCTGCGAAAGTCAGACCGGTCGCATGAATAACCTTCTTCATGGTTTTCAGTGTGGGATTGCCTTTAGGTGATAATGCTCGGTATAAAGTTTCGCGTGAAAGTCCAGTTCGTTCGGAGACCAGTGACATACCGCCACGTGCTTCAACAACATGGCGAAGTGCTAGTAAAAAGCCAGCTTCTCCGTCCTCTTCATCAAGTTCTTCAAAAGCAGTGTGAAGGTATATTTCAGCGAACTCAGGGTCTTTACGGAGCATTTCAATGACTGCTTCATCGTGACTACGTGATCTACTCATGGTTTCCTCTATTGGTAATCTCTCCAATACTCGATTGCTTTGCTTATGTCGGTTTGTTGTTTTCGTTTGTCTCCACTCAGTAACAGCAGAACGACTTTCTTTCCTGCCAGAGCATAATAAAGCTTAAAAGCTACTCGTTAACAAGTTGAAAAAATTATCAGTAATAAATCTAGCTTATAGCAAGAAAGCGTTGATAGTCTTATTTATATTGATGTTGCAACATCTAAATATCAAAGAAGAATTATTTATCCCAATAATACTTTATTGTTAAATAAGATTCCAAAATAGCGCTACACCTTATACCACTCATAATTCCATGTATAACAACGGGTTGGATAAGGCTATGTGTAGCAGAATTATGAAACGCTATTTAAATAGCCATTTTTATATGAGTTCATTGTTCTTGGATGATAATTTTAAAGATTTCAGTAAATAGATCTCGTAATATTTGATTGCCAATGACTCTCATTATACGTAGTTGTTTTGGGTTAAAAATGAGTTCAGGTTTGATTTAAATGGAATATTCACCAGAGTTATATTCTATTTTTAACACAAAATGATTATCTGAATTTTCCTTGTTATGAGGTTTATCACACTCTTTGGCAATGAACCCAATATCTATATTATATTTCTTATCAAGATAATATATATTCATGCTTTTGAAATATTGACTAACTGATGGTTTTCTATGGCGAATATAATCTATTTAGAAATTAGGGGTGATAAGCAAGGTTTGATATCACAAGGATGTTCAACGGTTGATTCTATTGGTAACACATGTCAGCTTGGTCATGAAGACCATATATTTGTTTATGAATTGACCTCTAATATAACCAGAGGTCAACATGTTAACCATCAGCCGGTTGAGATAAGAAAGCCAATAGATAAATCTTCTCCTCTTTTGGGATTGGCTATAACGAATAAAGAATCGCTGCAATGTATTTTTTATTTTTACAGAACATCAACTAAAGGTGGTTTAGAGCTCTATTATAAGATAAAACTTACCGGCGCATATATATGTGCATTGAATGGATTTTATCCAAATTCATCTACGCATAATGAATGTCAGCCACAGGAGAGTTTATCTTTGATGTATAAATCAATAACGTGGGAACATATTATGTCCGGCACCAGTGCATATAGCATATGGGAAGACAACGTTTACTGAGGCTTTTATGAAAGGGATATCTCATCTTTCTTATGATTTAAATAATTACGCTTCATTATTGAAGCGTAAAGCACATTTGGCTGCCAGCTTTTTTATAGAAGATAGCCAATTGAGAATGTCATATTTAAAAGAAATTGATGATTTTGTTAATATAAAAACACGTGAGTTTAAAAATACATTTGATGTAAATGAAAAAAAGAGATTGGTTTATGAAGTAAAAGATGAATATGAAGTAACGGAAAAAGAATATCAGGTTTTAAGGCGTAAGGATTATACCAAATATATTGTAACCGATATATTTGAAGATCACGGCGTGGTTAAATATGCAAAAATAGGCGGTGGGGTTGTTGCTGGTGGTGTTCAAATGTTTGCTGGTCTTGCAGTTTTTAATTCAGGGAGACTTGTAAAATCTAGAACAGTTCAATCGGTAGGTGTTGTTTTGGCTGCTCATGGAGTTAATAACTTTTATGAATCTATTAGCCCGATTCTTTATGAGCATCAAGATATAGGCTGGGTTAGGGAAGGATATAGACATGTCTCTCATGCTTTAGGTTATGGTGATGGTGTAGCTGATGTTGCTTATAGTTCAGTTGATTTCGTGGCAAGTCTATATGGAACGTATGGGATGCTCAAGCTTAAACCGGTTAAATCTAAGAATAATATATCTGGGGGTTATCCTGTTAAACCGGGGGCAGGGAAATTGTTCAGATATATTAATTCGGATCTTGCCAGAAAATGGCAGTTAACACCAAAGCCGATGTTAACCATTCAAGTATTAAGTAGTGGATATAAAGTCAAACTTTTGATAGATGACATATATAAACTTCATGACGATTGAAATTTATTTTTTATTTTAAAACGAATATAGAAAACTAGCAATTTTGAACCTGTGATTAAATTACACCTAACGGAAAAACTGTAATAAAAAAAAGATGAGATTGAAATAAATAAGTAAATTGAAAACATTAATGGAATTCCATATGCCATATCACTGAAAAACATACCTGTTATTATAAATAAGAAAATTGGAGTAAAAAATAACAATGGCATAGCGACCTCTTCGGCTATAAGTAACAGATAATGACAAAAACAGTCTGTTTTGTTTTGGTATCTATCATAAACATCAGGCTCATCTTTATATAAGGTAATAAAGTTTCTCTTTATCTTAAGCAATTCTTTTAAGGTGAATCCACTATTTAATGTTAATTTTCTTAAGTCAGTTAGGTTCATTTATTTAGACTCGATTTTATTTAATTATATGGTTATTTTTATCATATTTAATTAATTGTTTCAACGATTTAATTTATTTTTTATTTTAAAACGAATATAAAATATTGCTAATTTTAATCCTGTTATGAAATTACAGTTAACAGAGTAGCTGAAATAAAATAAAGCTGATGTTGTTATTGATAGATAAACAAAGGTCATTAATGGAATCCCATATGCTTTCCCACTGAAAAGCATTCCTAATATTATAAATAAGTTAATTAGTGTTGAATATATTAACGGCATGGCTATTTCTTCACCTATAAGTAATAGGTACTGGCAGAAACAATCTGTTTTACTTTTGTATTTATCATAAATATCAGGATCATCCTTGTGTAGAATAATAAAGCTTCTCTTTATCTTAAGTAATTCTTTTAAGGTGAATCCGCTATTTAGTATTAATTTTCTTAAATCAATTAGGTTCATTTTTTTAACTATATAAATTTCTTGCCGTAAAATACTTATTCTTTATAACTGTTTAAATTTTTCTTTTATTTTGAGACGAATATAGAAAATGACTAATTTTATACATGTGAAAAAATTATAACGATAGCGATGATAAAAAGATTTATAGCATATGCATATAATTGTTGAGATGATATAAATGATCGATATTAATGATAAATGGGATATTGAATTTTCGTCATAGAGGAAAACTTCCATTATTATGTAACCTACATACATGAGAGCAAAAAATAACACGGGTTCGCCGGCATCTTCAGCAAGCACTATTATAACGTTGTAAATATTATCGCTTTTTGTATAATACTTTATTACATATTTTCTTTCATCATCGTCAAGATTTTTAAAGGTCCGTTGCATCATAAGAAGCTCTTTAAATGTGAATCCACTACTGAGGGTTAATTTTCTTAATTTTTCCAAATCCATCTATTCAATCTCATAATATTTTGTTGATCTAATGACTTATCATAACATAATTACGGTTTTATTATACCTAATAAATGCATTATTTAGATCTGTTTTTCTAAAGTTTGTTGTATTTAGTAGTATGGTGCTGCTGCCGTAATAGAAATGAGAGAAAAAAGTTTTACCAGAATAAATAACGCGGGAAAAACAGTATCTAATTTAGGTTATTGTTTATTACATGATTAAATGACAAAGTATATACAATGAATTCGTTAATTGTATTTTTTCACTGTGCTGACAAATTTCAATATTTAACTGTTTGTGGAAAGTGTTAAGTTAAATTTTACAGGTAAAACTGCCTGTTATGTATATTACTAAACAACATAAATAATAAGGGAAAGAATAATGTCATTGAAAAAAACTGTATCTATAGGTCCTCTTCAAACCGTTGAGATTTATAGTAATAAAAATATTGCAGTGCCCAATACAGTCCCAGCGGCAATTATAAAAAACAAGAGTATGGCACCAATTAGGGCTATAAATTACTGGGCTCGTCTGATTGGAGATTATCATCAATATAGTCATGTTGATGTTTATCCTAGCGAAGTTAAAATATTCGGAGGACCTGGTGACCTTATTTACCGCTATAAAATTGTAGTCACCAATCTTAGCAATACTGAAATTGCAGAAATTGAATTTGTAATGGACTCTGCGTGGAAAAAAGCTGGAATTCCATCAAGAATGGTACATATGAATTCTAACGATGCATATGTAATTTATAATTCTGGTAATGCAGTATTACCCACTGATTTCAGTGACGCAATTATAAAAAACAATAGCCTGGCAAATATTAGGGCTGTAAATTATTGGGCTGGTCCGTTTGGGCATTATAATCAGTATAGCTATATTGATATTTACTCCGGTAAGACGGAAATACTTGCATCACCTCCTAATGTTGTTAATTACTATAAAATTGAATTCTACAACATTAGCAGTATTCTAAATGCAGAACTGGAAGTTATATCGCATTTATGGTTAGGCAATCAATAAAGCAGGAGGCAGGTTTTGGCCTGCCATCCTATTTTTATATTGATGATTTTATTAATGAAGTCAAAGGGAGTTCCCACTTAAATGAAAGATTATTGTTTATACCCGTCATCTTTCAAGTTGCCTCTTTATTGGCTGCACTCGCTCACTCCGGTCATATAGTTATCTATGCTTCCGGGGATTTGCTCCCTTGCCGTCGCGAAGCATCTTGAAATCCATAGAGTATAGCCACCATGCTATCAACGACTAAGAGCAATGCCAGAAGCTTGCTGTTCTAGCATATTTTTAGCTAGATCGACAATAATTGCTGCGGCTTCGATTGGTGGCGTGCCGCCACGATGAATATTAGAGATACAAGTGCGGTCAGCTTCAACAGTTTTTTCTACTGTCGGTTTATAAACTGCATAGCAGGAGAGACTTTCCGATTGCCCCAATCCGGGACGTTCTCCAATCAGTAAGACAACCACTTTAGCTTTTAGTAGTTCGCCAATCTGATCTTCGATTTTGACGCGACCATAACGCACAAAAAACGGTGTGCCGATGCACATTCCTGCTTGTTCCAACCCTTTTAACAGTGGTGGTACAAGATCTTCGTAGTTGGTGGTAATGGCGTCAGTAGAAAGACCATCGGAGATCACAACTTGTACATCGGGGCCAGTTTTGCACTGTGTTAGCAAGGTTTCTACCGCGTTCGCACTGAGTTTTCTTCCTAGGTCCGGGCGAGTTAAATAGAGGTTTTTGTCGCTGACTTGAGATTGCACTTCCAGCAATCCGCGCTTTTCTATCCATTCAACCGGGACTTCTTTTAACACTGTATCTTTAGAACGGGAGTGATCAGCCTGAAAACGCAGTAATGCTTGAGTACGGGGGCGTGGACCGCTGCGGCCGGTACCGACTCTCGCCACCGTGCTCCGGCGTAATTCCTGTAAGACTTCCATGCGGTTCGGGTTTTGGACACCGATCCACTGCTTGGCTTCTGAGGAGCCTAAATCCGGCGTACAGCTTTCAATTTCGTCAATGATTTCAGGGGATGCATGGGGGTTCAGGTCAGATACCAGCTCGCTTACATTCTCTTCAATTGTTTTTTGGTTCATGGTGATTTATCTCAGCAAAGAATCAGAAAAAGAACGATGCATCGCCCGCACGTGGTGTTAAGCGGCCATTTGCCATCAGTCCCATATGTTCTAGCCAGCGTTCGAACTCGGGCGACGGACGCAGGTTAAGCAAATGACGAATAGTGGCGGTGTCGTGGAAAGCGGATGTCTGGTAATTGAGCATAATGTCATCACCGAGCGGCATGCCCATGATGAAATTACACCCTGCGGTTGCCAGCAAGATCATCAGGTTTTCATTCTGGTTTTGATCGGAATCTGCGTGGTTGGTGTAGCAGCAGTCACATCCCATTGAGACGCCACTGAGTTTTCCCATAAAGTGATCTTCTAATCCGGCGCGGATAATCTGGCGATCATTGTAGAGGTATTCCGGCCCGATGAAGCCGACAACGGTATTCACCAGAAATGGGTCATAGTGGCGTGCCAAGCCATAGTTTCGTGCCTCCATTGTCACTTGATCAGCGCCAAAGTGAGCGCCGGCGGAGAGAGCGGAGCCTTGTCCAGTTTCAAGATAGAGGCAGTTATCGCCGGCAAGACGGCAATATTCCGCGCCAACGGCACGTGCTTCATCTAACATAGCCAATTCTACGCCAAACTCTTTTAGCCCTTTTTCACTGCCGCAGATACTTTGGAAAATTAAACCACCCGGCGCACCACGCTTAATAGCTTCTATCTGGGTTGTGACGTGGGCTAAAACGCAGCCTTGGGTTGGGATAGCGAATTTGTCGATCACCTCATAGATGGTATCCAGCACGCGAGTCAGGTTTTCCACATCGTCAGTTACCGGATTAACGCCGATGACTGCATCGCCAACGCCAAACGATAGTCCTTCGTAAATCTGAGCCAGAATGCTTTGTACATCGTCGCGGGTATCGTTAGGTTGCAGCCGGGCGCTGAATGTTCCCGGTGTCCCGATGGTGGTATTGGCTTTTTTGATCACCGGCATTTTTTTCGCGCCATAGATCAGGTCCGCATTGGAACTGATTTTTGCCACGGCGGCAACGACTTCAGAACTGATCCCTTTACGCAGAAAGGCGATATCATCCACGCTGGTATCATCGCTTAGTATGTATTCACGCAGTTCACCGATACTCCAGTTTTTTGTGCGGGTGTAGGCAATTTCGTTAATGTCATCCTGAATAATGCGAGTCACGCAATCCTCTTCATAAGGAATGATCGGATTCATGCGAATATCCGCAATCGTCATTTCCGAGAGGACATGTTTAGCCGCGACGCGTTGTTGGGAACTTTCGGCCGCTACCCCGGCTAGCATATCCCCGGAACGCAATTCGTTAGCCATTGCCAGCACCTGTTTGACATCTTTAAACTGATAGGTCTTACCAAAAAGCTGAGTTTTCAATTTCATGTTTACGCTCTCTCAGGAAGGAAAAGCCAGTGATTTGATAGTGACGGGAACCACAGTGCCATTAAATAGTGGCGTGCCAATGTCGATATAATCCCCGGTGCGGGTGATCACTTCATCGATAACCGCCAGCGGCCGTTCTCCCATCAGAGGATGCAACAGCATGCCCAATGCCTTACCAAAATCTTGACCGGCGACGATGAGCAGCGGGTGAGAAGAGGGATAGCGGGCGGCGAAATTCTGTAAAGCGGTAATGCATGTCTGTACGGCGGCATAATTCACCGGCAGGGCGTCGGGTAGGGCCAATGCATATAGATCTTGTTCGGCATTCAGATCCATTTGTGTGAGTGCATGTTGCCAGGCTTCTGCCAGCGATTCAGCGGCTTCTGTGTCAGGGTGGACGACGGGAATGTTGCGTAGTGGTAGTGATAGTGTATCGAGCCAAATGGTGCTACCGGATAATGATAATGTATGAGCACCGGCGCCAATGACGGTAGCACGCACGGTTTGTTTTGGCACTTGCAGTGGTAGTTTGGTGAAATCATTATCACGATGGATAGCTTGCGCCAGCAATGGCCCTAAATCGTGAAAACGGAATAGATCATGATCCGATGCTTCACGATAACACTCTCCTACCCCGCCGGAGAGGGTGACGGCATAGAGTTCATCACAGTTTGACAGCGGTTCGGTCATCAGTAATTGTTGCGTCAGTGGTGTGAGTTGTCCGGTGACGACTTCCCACAGCAATTGCGACATCCGCGTAGCAATTTGCTGTAATTGCGTGGCTGTCAGATGTTGAATATCTGTGTTTTCGCCAAACAGTGAATTAACGATGAGTACTCCGGGCGGATGTGCCCGTAAGACTTTCCCTTGAGGATCGGTTTCTAATAAGCGGCCGCCGACATTTAAGCAAGCGGAGGCGATGAGTCGCCCGGCGTCAAATAGCGCATAGTTGGCTGTGCCGCCGCCGATGTCAATGTTGAGCACTCTGGCCATTTTCTGCTGTGACAACGCTTGAGCGCCGGAACCCAAACCGGCAATCATTGATTCCAGATGTGGTCCCGCTGTTGCGACAACAAAATCCCCTAATTTTTGCGCCAGTGTCATGATCGCAGGGCGTGCATTGCATGTTTTCGCGGTTTCACCCGTAATGATCACCGCGCCGGAGTCGATGCTTTCCGGATCGATGTTTGCTGCCTGATATTGTGCCAGGATCAAGTTGAACAGCTCGTCTTCACGCAATTGTCCGGCGAAGTCTACGGGGGTAAATAACACCGGGCTTTGCCAGATAATCTCGCGGCTAACAAACTCGTAGCGTGGCACTTGTGATACCGCGGCACGGTTCACCAGTGACAGACGCGAGAAGATCACTTGTGTGGTGGTAGTGCCGATGTCAATTCCGACACTGAATAATTCCTTGGATTCCATCGCTACGCCTCTTGTTTGTAATAAGGCGTATGTTGGCATTTTTTTTTTATCAATCAGTATTAAATGTCGTCAATTTGGTTGAAAAGTAAACTGTGGTCACAAAAACATTAGGGGTTATAATAAAAATGGCGTAGATACAAGGTACAGGGCGAAGTTGCTAAGGGAAACAAGCAGATAAAGCTGCAATGTGTCAGGACATATAGTTATCATCAATACATTAATAAAAATGAATAATTATTGATCTTACACCAGATCGTGTTGCTGCCTATCGGTTATATATCTTCAAACAGACTTTCGTTAAGGGTGAGAAAAATGATGAATAGCGGAAAAGTTTGGTTGGTAGGCGCCGGTCCAGGCGATGCGGCGCTGATTACTGTCAGAGGATTGCATTGTATCCGTCAGGCTGAGGCGCTGGTGTATGATCGATTAGTCAGCCCGGACCTGTTATCCGAAGCGCCTGATAACTGCAAAATGATTAATGTCGGCAAAACGCCGAACTATCACCCAGTGCCGCAACGGCAAATAAATCAGATCTTGGTGGAGTGTGCGCAACAAGGGTTAAATGTCGTCCGGCTGAAAGGGGGAGATCCCTATGTGTTTGGCCGTGGTGGTGAAGAAGCGGAAGCTTTGGCGCTGGCGAAAATCCCTTTTGAAGTGGTGCCGGGCATCAGCTCATCAATTGGTGGTCTGGCTTGTGCTGGGATACCGGTCACTCATCGTGATTATGCATCAGGTTTTCATGTTATTACCGGCCATTTGCGTCAGGGAAATGAATCACAGGATTGGGCGACGCTGGCAAAACTGGAAGGCACGCTGGTGATCTTAATGGGCATGACCCAACTGGCGAGTATCTGTGAGCAATTGATCGCAGGCGGTAAAGCGCCGACAACGCCGGCGGCGGTTGTGATGTATGCCAGCCATCAGCAACAACAGGTCGCCAGTGCAACCCTGTTAACTCTGGCTCAACGGGTGGCGGCTCAGGGATTGACTGCGCCAGCGTTGATTGTGATTGGTGATGTGGTGCGTCTGCGGGAAACACTGGCTTTTAGCCGGGATCGTTTGTTGCTCTCTTCCGTTCCATCACTGATGGCACTCTGATTTTTTGTTTAACATTCGGGATCAATTTGATGAGCGAACATGGCGGTAATGTGCTGGAAATGGCGCTGAAAATGGGTGTTACAGTCGAAGAGATAATTGATTTCAGCGCTAATATTAACCCATTAGGGATGCCGGAATCCCTAAAAGCGGCCATTATCGACCAATTAAAATGTGCAGAGTATTACCCTGATACAGAATATCGTCGATTGCATGCAGCGTTAGCACAGATTCATCATTGTACTGCGGAAAACCTGATGGCGGGTAATGGTGCTACCGAATTGATTTATGCTGTGGTGAATTATCTTAAGCCGCGTCGTGCCATGCTCTTGATACCGGGATTTGCTGAATATCGGAAAGCCTTACAACGGGTTGATTGCCAGATTGATGAGTATGTGATGCGTGAAGCTGATGATTATCAGCCTGATCAACGTTTATTGGCGGCATTGGATCGATGTCGCCCTGATTGCCTGTTTCTTGCTACACCCAATAATCCAACCGGTTTAATGCCAGATGCTGCGTTATTGCAGGCGGTATTTGAACGTTGCCGTCAGCATAATATTGCACTGATTTTCGATGAAGCGTTTATCGATTTTCTCCCGGATACTGCCGGATTTATTCCTCAGATAGCGCATTTTCCTCGTCTTTATATTCTGCGTTCACTCACGAAATTTTTTGCTATTCCGGGGCTGCGCCTTGGTTATCTGGTCAGTAGTGATGTCACGGGGATTCGGGCAATGAAGCGCTGGCGGGAACCGTGGACGATTAATGCTTTCGCGGCATTGGCCGGTGAAACTGTTCTTAATGATAAGGCTTACATTCAAGCAACACACCGCTGGTTAGCTGAACAACAACGTTGGCTTTATCAGGCGTTGACCGCATTACCGGCATTGCGTGTTTGGCCTCCTGCGGCAAATTATATCTTCCTGCATTGTCTGCGCCCGGAAATTAATCTTCAACAAGCATTGTTGAAACAGAGAATACTGATTCGCCATTGTGCTAACTATCCTGGCTTGGACGCGGCTTATTATCGGGTCGCCATCAAGGGTGAGCATGATAATCGCCGTCTGGTATCGGCGTTACATCAGGTATTCAATTATGGCTAAAGCGCGTTGTCCCGCATCGTGTGGTGAACTTATCCAAGGGTGGATACTTGGTGGTGAGAAATTGATCTCTTGTCCGGTGAATTGGTTTAGCGAGGTGTCTGTTACAGATGGCGTGCCGGGAAAAAATGAACGTCCTCGCATGCGTCAAATGATGAAAACTGTACTGGCGTATTTTGGTTTATCGGTGGAGATGGCGCGAGGTTTACGGCTCTCCTTTACTTCTACGATCCCAGTAGCAAAAGGGCTGGCAAGTAGTACCGCTGATATTGCCGCCACGGCGCTGGCGACGGCGCGTTATTTTGGGGAAACACTTGATGAAACGACTCTGGCTGGCTTTTGCGTACAGCTTGAGCCTACTGATAGCACGTTATTCAGCCAACTTACCTTGTTTGATCATCAAACGGCTGCTACTCGGATTGCTTGTGACTGGCAGCCATCTATCGATATTTTGTTATTGGAAAGCCCGGAAACTTTGATCACGGCTGATTATCACCGTTTAGATCGCCATCCGGTATTACTGGAGAATGCCGCAGTGCTAGAGCATGCCTGGAGACTATTTTGTCAGGCTGTGACTACCCAGAATTGCTGGCGATTGGGAGAAGCCACAACACTCAGTGCACAGGCCAGTCAAAAGTTGTTGGTAAAACCGGCGTTTGACAGTTTGTTGGAACTAGTGGAACGGAGTGGGATCTACGGGCTGAATGTTGCTCATAGTGGCAGTATTGTCGGGTTATTGTGCGATCGCAGCCATCATGATGTTGAGTATCTATGCTGGTGGCTGAAACACCGAGGCATAACGCGTTTTTATCCTCGCCAGCACTTGCTGACCATGATACCGGGTGGTGTGCGTTAACTGTAGGAGGGGACTTATGTTGGATTATTTGCCGATGTTTTGTCAGGTCCGGGATAAAACCTGTCTGTTGGTTGGAGGAGGTCAGGTAGCGGAGCGTAAAGCGCGTCTATTATTAGATGCCGGTGCGCATCTATTAGTTAACGCACGGGAATTCACCCCTCAATTTAAGCTATGGGGGGAAACTGACCAAGTGACACTTATTCATGGAGAGTTTGAGCCTTACTGGCTTGAGCATTGTTGGCTGGTTATTGCCGCTACTAATGATGCGGTGGTGAATGGCTATGTGAGTGATTGTGCGACGGTGCGCCGCATTTTTTGCAATGTGGTGGATGAGCCACAGCAAGCCAGTTTTATCACACCGTCAGTGATTGATCGTTCACCACTGGTGATTGCTATCTCCTCCGGTGGCAATGCGCCGGTATTGGTCAGGTTATGGCGTGAAAAACTCGAACGGTTGTTACCGATGCATCTTGGTCGTCTGGCCGCTTACGGTGGAACACTTCGTCAGCGGGTAAAACGACACTTTCATCATTTGGCGGCACGTCGTCGCTTTTGGGAACGGTTTTTTACTAATGAGCGATTAATGCAATCGCTGGTGAGTCAAGATCGTCAACAAGTCGATCGGGTAGTAGAAACATTATTCTCTGAGTCAACTCAAGCAAATACAGACAAAACAAACTGACTAAGATATTGGAGCCAGATAAATGAGTGAGGAGCGATATAAACAGAGAAAACAGCGGCAAAAAGAGAGATTTATGGCACAAGTTTCAGCCGCTCAGGAAAGCCGAGGAATTGTCATTATCTATACCGGTAACGGCAGAGGGAGAACCACCGCAGCAATGGGGACGGTTACACGAGCGTTGGGTCATGGATTAAAGGCCGGCATTGTCCAATTTATTAAGGATGAATGGTCAGCCGGTGAACGTGTTTTGTTACAGCGGCATGGAGTAGAATTTCAATTAATATCAATGAACTTGACTGGAGAAATTCACAATCGTACTAAGAATATTGCCGCTTGTACTGAGGTTTGGCAGCATGCGTTGCACATGATGCGTGATCCTGAATTATCATTGGTAGTGCTTAACGAATTGGCTTGCGTGATAAACAACAGTTATCTATTACTCGATGAAATTATCGAGGCATTAAACGGACGGCCAATTAATCAGACGGTGATAATTACCGGACAAGATTACCCTGCTGAATTAATTGAACTGGCAGATACGGTCACTGAAATGCGTCCTGTAAAATATGTTTTCACTTAATTATGCGTTTTCCAGTCATCACATCAGATAAAGAGTGATTCACATTTTTATCTTGTTTAACCAGTGCATTAATTTTTCTCATGGTGATATTTGATACTGTTGATGCCGCGCGCGATAAATTTCGCTTATCCGCTCGATAAATAAAGCGACAATTGCGTTTCATCTATTGAAAAATTTTTACACAAAATGCACAGTACAGAATGAAATGCCTAACCAAATGAAAATGATTGGAATGCATTCAGCTATGATTTTAGCTGAACTTGAACCTACCTCTAATGTAAAGCTATCTTAGCCTTATAAACCTCTATCTTGAGACTAAGAAGTTATTAAGAAGCGCCTGACAAATTCACCTAACCGAACGAGAAGAATGAGAGTATAGATAGGAAAAACGTGAAGTCATTTTTGGAATTCAGCATATAAGTTAGCAATACGCAACGCGTAAAAATCGTTGGTCAAACTAAGGGAGCCGAAGCTCCGAAAATTTGGGAAATCGCTATAGCTGAAAAGGCCGACCTTATGACCTCATAAACCAGCCCCCCTCTCTAACCTGGAGCGGAACCTGTTTAGCTATATCTATCTGCGCAAAAGGAGCGCAGATAGCTCCAATTATAGTGTTAGCCAAGTAAAACGTGTATAGACACTGCATAACACGGAGTACAAAAAACAACTCTAGGGATATAAACCCTAATTGTTCTATCACATAGTTAACTATGTGAATCCCTCTTTAGCTACGCTATCTGATGAAACTAGCATAGATAGAAAGTTATCAGCATATCGAGGAATATTTTCTTGGGATTCTTTTTATGAGAACACTTGGCTCTAATGATAACAAATGTGCTATATGAACAAATTCCACAACATCCAATCTTCTTTCACCATTCTCAACTTTCGCAATAAACGATTGAGGGCGATCTAGCGCTTGAGCTAAATTCTCTTGCGTGACCCCCTTTGCTATACGAGCCTCACGGAGTGCTTTTATAACTATTTGATATTCATCAGAGTAAATTGAAACCATATATTCAATCCTACTAAACATTTAGGATTAAATATCAATCGATTGTTGATTTATACCAAAATGGGATTTTTTATTTTATAAGCTCTGCTCGTTTTGGCTTTTTAGGTGGTTTTTTGAACAGTATTTTTTCTAAAATTAGCCCATGATCGACAGATAGCAAGTGTGCTATATGCACAAATTCAACTACATCCAACCTTCTTTCACCATTTTCAATTTTAGCAATAAATGATTGAGGTCGATCTAAGGCTTGAGCCAATCTTTTTTGAGTAATACCTTTTTCTATCCTAGCCTTACGAAGAGCGTTTATAACCATTTGATATTCATATGAATAAATAGATGCCATTTCTTTAACCTTGATTAATATCCCAAAATCGAATATCAACCATTTACTTAAATATCCCAAAATAGGATAATTCATGCGTTTGTTATATGGAGATATAAAGGAAATGAATAAAAAAGATTGGCATACCGCCGACATTATCGCTGCCTTACGTAAGCTCGGCACTACCTTAGCAGCGGTATCACGTAAGGAGGGACTTAGCTCATCTACATTAGCTAATGCTCTATCACGACCTTGGCCTAAAGGAGAGTGGATTATTGCGAACAATCTCGGAGTACATCCCTCAGAAATTTGGCCAAGCCGATATTTTGACGAGAATGGACAACCTATTGAACGAGTTATCCGAAATAATTCTTCCAGGTGACTAATTCTCAACTAAATGGTCTAAGTTCGGTATAATATCGAACCTAGGCCATGTTAGCTGCTTAGACTGTCTGACTATTGGGGCCAGTTTATTGCAGCCCTTATTCTATTACTCTGGGTTTTTCGGGCCAATAAATATCTGGCGCTAAGTTAGCATCAACACGGTTCAGCAATACCCTATATTTTTTCAAAGCGGTCAACCGAGAATTTTCCTCATCACTCGCCATCCCCAAATCTACAGCATCTTGTAACGGAGCTATCTGTTTACTTACAGTGAACATAAGTTGCTGTTTCTTATGTTCTGCTTGTTGCTGCTGTTCCTGCCTAAGTTTTATCACACCGCTTTCTGATATTATCCACTTTTCACCATCGTATTTATGATAAACGGACGGGGCGCGTTCAGTAAGCACTGGATAACCCTCTTTATTACTGACAATTGACAAACCGTGTGACTGCCCTGTAAGTAATTCATTGTGTTTTTCTGCTGTTATTTCAACACATTCTTCATGAGAGTCACTATAAAAAGCGCCTTCTTTTCTGGAGAAATAAACCATTTATACCCCCCAAAATAATATATGAACAACTTTGCTTGGATTCTCATTGTTGTTGGGAGTGCCAGCTTGATATTCAAACGTCGATAATGTTGCATTACGTACTAATGTGTGACCTGTTGATGTATTGATACTCGACATGCTTGCGACATAGCCAATAAACTGACATTTAAAAGAAATTGGATAATTGACTTTTACCCATGACTGTTGGTTTGATGCAACTTTAACCCATTGAATAATTATTCCCGTATCCCCGCATTGCCACCAGCCATTTTCAGATTTTATAGCTGCGTTTTGCAATGCGAGTGTACCGCTTCGCTCAGGTATTAATATATTATAACGTCGCTGATTGCTCGGATCGTTAGAATAAATATGTAACAATTTTCCTTCCGAACCATTAATTCCTACCATATACCCATCTTTCGATTTGAAACGTAGCTCAGGAAAAGGAGTTTTACTATCAATTAATAAACTACCAACGGTTGCAGTTTTATCGCTAGAAATACGCAAGAAAGTGTTATCGCTCTCAGATTTAGCATAACTTCCCACATCCCCGGCATTCAATGAAATATCAGATGACAACGCTTTCCCATTCACTTTACGAATGGATGGTACTCGGCTATTAGCGTTGTTATTTGCTGCTATAGCACTTTGATTCGCCGTATCCGTCAGTGATTGCACAAATGCTGTTGTTGCAATCTGAGTATTATTAGCGTTTTTAGCAGGTGTGGGGGCGATTGGCGTTCCTGTGAAAATGGGACTGGCTTTCGGTGCATACTGAGTATGCGGGTCTTTCGCTTCGGTGTGCTCTTTCAGCTCATTCCCATTTTGTTCTAGCTTCTGTTTAAGATAGCTTGTGCGGTTGGCCAACTGTTTAGCCTGCCGATTGGAAATACCATCAGGCCCGCCTAACACTGGGTCTGAGGTTTCTATCTGATACACGCCCTCTGACCACTGTGGGGTTTCCGGCAAATTAGCCATTTTAACTGCTCCCATAATTGTAACTACCGTCATAACTGACAGTATTGTTGTAACGAATTGATACAGACTGATATTCCAAGCTGGCAAGGTGGCAGCGTGCAGGCGCAAACGCTGCCAGTGTAGTGCGCAGTAGCGAGGCTTGATCATTGGTAATAGGTTGTTGAAGTATGACGCGATAATCTGCCCAGGATGTTGAATCGCCATGAATATAATTACCGTTATGGCTGGCATGACCGTCATAATTGATTTGACCAGTGCTTTCAATTAAATCAATTTCACCAAACCCAAAACGACGGATAATTTCACGAATTGACCACGGTGTGCCTTTATAGCGATGCAATTCTATAGCTGATTTGATTAACGTGCGGCGAGCATTGTCTGATTCGACAAGCTCCCAGCCATCGCCAAATAGGGAGAATTGATTTGCCAGCCAATGCAGCGTGCTGCTATCGACAGTATCAATGAGATAAACCATTAATTGGGTTAAATCGATATCATCAAAACGAGAGGCCAACTGACCTAATGCACGCATACTGATATCAGCTTCTAGTGGAGGTGGTAGATGTAACTTAACCATCAGCGACTCCAGTGACCACAACAGTGATACCGATACAGTTCGCCCATTCATTTTCATCTACAATCTGAAACGTGGGAGACTCCAGTACGACTTGATAGACGCCAGAAACAGACAATGTTGAGATGATTTGGCTGGGAACAATATCCTTTCCTAACATTGTTGCTCGTTCAGCTACCCATGTTTGTATGGCTTGTTCTGCTGCCGATTGAATACCAGGTGCATTAACGCCACTGTACAAGGTCAGTTTCGCCTTGATGGTATAATCAACCTTCACGGGAGGTTTTGCATATACAGTGTCAGTCAACGGGCGGATTTTTTCATCAGAACAAAAACTTTTCACCAGCGTTAAAATGCTTTCATCTGGCAACCCCGTCGCCAATAGTGGAAACAGTTCAACAACACCCGGAATGGGAGACATGACTGCGACATCAACAATATTGGGATGGGCACGCATGGCATGAAAACGATAAGCCTGACGACTGCCCGCATTAGTAAACGATTCAGGGGCCATCTTGATTCGTACACGTAGCCTCTCGTCACTTTCCTCTGCCGAACCACCACTGCTCACTATTGTGTTGGTCACTTGCAGGTCAATGTCGTCGATTTCATCCAACAATGTACTAATTTGTGCTGGTTGCCAGCTATTCCCTGATAATCCAGTATCTGTACAAGTAGCTGTGACATTAACGAACCGTGTGCCGACTTTCAGAACAGCATCTGTATTAGTAGCAAAAATAATACTGTCCGATGCATTAACACGAGTTCCAACTGGAATGAGTACATCTTGCTCTAATGCTTCATCAACACTAAATTGCAATATTGTATGCGCCGGTTGGGCGGATAGCCGATATACTCCGACCAATTCCCCTAAGTAGTCCAAAATGGGCGCACGGGCAAACTCGACCAAATTCTGCTTGGCGGCTTCCTGAACTTGCATTCTGGTCAGTGCTTCACGATATGCAAATAAATTGATCAGCAGGCGTTCTGCCTGTGCTGGGTACAAAGTCTTACCTACATCAGCTTCATATTTTGCGATCATTTCGGTTGTGATTTTTTCTACATCACGCTCGATAAAATCAGGTTCTGTCAGCGCCATAGCAACTCCGTAGATTGTGTAATGCCATCAACTGCTGTCCAATTCACACGCAGAGTTAGATGCTCTCCATTGACAGTTGGTTTCACGGAGAGCAACTGGCAACGAGGTTCCCAATGTGTAATAGCATCAACAGATTCCCTGACAACGTGGGGAATCGCGCGGTCTATTGGGTAATCCATATAAAGGTGCAAGTTACTGCCGAATTCTGGTCGATGTGGATCACTGCCACGTGGTGTACGTAGAATAATGAGTATTGCTTGGGCGATATCATCCAGCCCACAGGCAATTTTGCCTGAGTTCTGGAGAGCGGGTTGCCAAAAAACAGAATGTGAGTTCGTATTCATAGGGGACAGTATTATCCCCTGTAGGTATATCTAATATTAAAGGTGTTTAAAGAAATTCATGAAAATGATGATTCGAGTTACCGCCTTCATCCATGATGCTACCTGTTGCATGGATGTTGCCATCGATGCTGACATTACCCTGAATGTTCGTAGTACCATTACCACCAGAACCCGACAGCCCATTTTGATAGATTAATTGACCTTTCACTAACATATTTCCGGTTACGATTGTTTCCGGCGCATCAATAGTTGCCTGCTGTGTATAAATAACAACATTGGCTCCCACCCCAATTTTAATGTGCTGAATGCCGCCATTAATAGTCAGGGTGTGTGAGGTACGATCATAGTAAAAAGCCGCATCATCTGCATAAGTTACACCACGGATATTTTTATTGTTAGCAAGTGGTTTATCAACACTGGAATAGATAGCACCTAAAATAACACCATCTTCACCATTGGCATCCAATAATACTTCAACTTGTTCCCCAACATCGGGCAACCAATAGTCTTTGTTATTCTGGGTATTGCGCTGCAACACATTCAGCCAGTTAGTACGCATATTATCGTATTCAGGCAATCGCACGCGGGCACGAACAGTAGCAGGATCTACGGCGCTAATTGTGCCGACTTGACGAGTTATGCTGCTCATTTAGATTCCTCCTTGATGATTGTGTCGGAAGAACCATCGGGCTTATATACAACCAATTTCTGAGTCTTACCCCTTTTACCTTTCTTAGATTTACTTGATGTAACAGGGCCACGAGCAACTTCAAGTTCGGTTATATATCCACTGTTGCGATCAAAAGAGTGGTGAGCTGAGGTAATTAACCATTGCCCAGATAACTTGCCAAATTCAACCAACTCAATTTTATTTCCGGCGGTTAACTGAGGGGTACCCACCAATGAAAGTGAGCCGTTCTGCTGGTACTCATTATGTGAATCCAGTGCTGACGTGGCCTTTATTTCAGCGCTATCTTTGTTAGCAGCCCGGCTGTTTACTTTTAAGGTATCTGCGCTGGTTTCTTTACCGCTACTTTTGTCTTTTGGATTGGACTGATTACTTACACTGGTCGTGCCATCAGCTTCATAGACAATCAACTTTTTATCATCAGCCTTTTGGTGCTTCACTTTAGCTTTTTTATAGATTTTATTAATCGTGTCCCGCAGTGAAAATTGGGTAACATCACGAGGGTGTAATTTTTTTATGGGTTCTTGGCAGCGCAAACTGGCTAAGTGGGAGAAAATTAGCTGTTCACTGACAACCTTAACGGCATAACCATATTCACCGGCCAGTCGTTTCAAGAACGCCACATCGGTTTCAGAATATTGTGTCACCCTGTCAATCTTGATGATTTCGATACTGCCGATCAGCTTTAACTGATGTTTCTTAGCGATGCGGTTAGCAATAGCTGCCAGAGTTGTATTCTCAAATCCACGGTTAGATTTGGTACGCAATGCTGTATTGATAGACGTTGCTACACCTCGAACAGATACAATAGAAGGAGGGATACTGACTTCAATTTCATCAATATAGAATGAGCCACAATTCAGTAATCGTTCTCCGAAATAGCCCAACTTCAATGTCAACGTATCACCTTTGCCCGGATACCATTTATCCAACCAGCGACCATCAGTATCATCCAACTCTACCTCTATTTCATCAGATTCGCTTTTGATGTTGTCGGTATAGCTGACACGAGTGACATAAGGAGTGATGTCATTTGTGATATCTTTTTGCAAATATCGTAACGTGAATGTTGGACTTAAAATCTCTGAGACACCCGTTATAGATGGTGTTTGCTTGGAATCAATTATCTCAGCCACGGTGGTGTATCCTCTTCAGTTACTACATTATTGTCAGCGTCAATGATAGGGATCAACAATACGATCCCAGATGGCAATACAGGTGTAACTGCAACGTGCGGATTGGCAGCAATTATGCGAGCGTAACCTAAAGGGTCACCATAATAATGGTGAGCCAATAAATCCCATCTATCTCCCTCTTTCGTTATGTGTTCAAGAAACATGATCAAAGAGTCCTTGTGGTAATTTGCGCTGCCATCTTACTGAGCGCGGGTGATATTGATGTAAATGTTGAACTTGCTGATTCAAGTTGAGTTGATACAGAATCCAATGCAGCCGCGATATTACGGCTATCTGCACGGCTTAATGACGATTGAGCACTGTTAACAAATGTTGCTGCTTGTCCCGCTGCTCTGGTCAATTGAATTGCATCAGGCAATGAGTCACCGAGTGATTGAAAAGCCGGATAGCTTTTCCCTAATGGCCCAACAATATTGTTAAGTCCGGTAAGAAGACCTGGTACGCGGGTTAACGCTACAGTCGGGTTGTCTTTCATCTTCTGTGCAATACGTACCGCACTGATCGTCGTTTGCAGTGCTGATTGTGCTTGTTTGGCATAATTCACTCCATCCCTGACTTTTTTAGCCATACCTGATGGTTTCGGTATTGCATTAGACAACGCCTTTGTATTCGGGACATGAGATTTAATGGCAGGCGGTTTCAGTGGTTTTTTAGGATCACCGATATATTCACGTAATGTCACCGAGGCATTGAGGGCAAATATATTACCTACTGAATCCGTTTGTTCACTGGAGGCTGTCACATCAGTAATAACAAACCAGCCACGGTAATCACCATTTCCGAATATTAGCGCAAGTGCTTGATGTTTCCGCATTGCTTCACGCAGCCGATTCAATTCAATATCCGGCGTACAATAATGTTGATGAAAGACCAAGCTAATTTGAATTTCATCCAGTTTCTCACCTACAAACTGCAAGCCGGGCTTACCTTGAATTCGGGCATGTTCGGCATAATCAACACCAAACGTTACATCAAAACCATCCCAATATGTGATTAGCTCAAATTCAATATCACCTAATACAGCAAACATTATCCGTACCTCCGGCGTTCTCTCTGAATAACAATACGCTCCAGCAGTTTTTCTAATTCACGCATACTCAGGTTTAAGGCTTGACTAATATCGGGTATAGCCGTTTGTTGTTTATCACCAATGTATATTTGCGGGGCGAAAGAGATAGAAAAACCATTATTGCTGTTGCTGGCATCTTTATAACCTGTTCGTTTAATTGGATTGCCCGACATCATCTCAGGAGGTGAGATTTGTGGGACATCAGGGGTCATTCCCTCAGTCAGACGCTGAGTGGCACGAGCAGCCAACGGCGTAGTACGATCAATACCAACAACCGTACCTTGCACAATATTATCGCCAAATCCCATAAATACCCGACTGGGAGATTGAATACCTAATGCTTCTTTAAACCAGCTAGAAACTTTGCCACCAAAGTTTTTAATGGTGTCCTTAGCCGTGGTCAGCATATTAGAAATACCATTAACCAACCCATTAACGATATTTTTACCAAAGTCAGTAAAATTATCGGGCATATCCATGCCAAACCATTTCATAACGTCAGCGAATGTTTTATAGAACAATCCCAATGGAGACCAATTTAAAATTAATTTACTGACCTCAAATATTCCGCCATCAAACGCATTAGTAATGTCATTCCATCGAGCTGTAAACCAACCTTTGACGTTAGACCAAATATTTTTGATTCCCTGCCATCCCATTTGGAAAGCGAATTTTACTAAGACCCAAAGCCGTTTAAAGAAATTACTGATGGGCTTCCAATAGCGATAGATAAGATAAGCGGCCACTGCAATACTAGTGATGATCAATCCGATAGGATTCATTAATAGTGCGCGTCCAATCCACAAAATAGCTCTGCCAGCTAACATCAAGCCCTTATAGAGAGCACTACCGAGGATTCTACCCAACCAGAGAGCTGCTCCGGCTATTTTTCCCAAGATGTTTGCAACGACACCAAATCTGCCGCCACTGCCGATAGCCATTCGAAACAGTAACCACCGTGTGCGCATTAACATTGCGCCTTTCCAGATATCAGTTATAGGGGAAAGCAAAAGATTAAGACCTAATCTGACACCGATTGAAGCTGCTTTGAATGCCAAGAACCCGCCGACCAACGTGACAACATTGCTGATGAGTTCAGGATTAGCGGCCAGCCATTTTCCGGTCTTGTCCATCAATGGAATAAAGGTTTCGGCTAACTGTATTAATGCTGGACGCAGCGACTGACCAATGCTAATAGCCGAATCATTAAACTCAATTTGAGTACGCCGCCACTGTGCTTCTAAGGTATCGTTCTGTTTATCAAAATCGGTATCAACAGATTTTTGTGCCGAATCAGTCCCCATGCCTGTTTTGATACGCTGATAATCTCCCCAACGTTGCCGCATGGCCAAGAGATGGTTGACTGTCTGTACGTCGGTGAAAATAGAGGATAGCCCGAAGGATTCCATGAGCATACGCTGTGCATCTTCATCACCTCTGGCTCCCGCTTTTTTCCACTCTTTCATGAGATCAGCGCCTTTACTCTTGATAAAGCGGTCTGCGATCATGATTGAGGCTTCATATTGTGAGTACCCCGAAGAAACATATCTGCTCATTGAGGTTTGATAATCGACGTCAGCTTCAGCGTATCTTTTGGCAATATCACCACGTCCCATTGAAGCTAGCCAGTTCCTCATATTGGTAGCTGCTTCACCTTCCGTTCCTGCGCCTTCACGGCCAACTTCCAAGCTGGCTATAATCTGTGAAACTGCCTCCTGACCATATATTCCCTTACCAGCAAATTGCTGCGCCATTTCTGGAAAGTATTGGGCGAGATCTTTTAATTCAAAACGACCCGATTTAGCACCGAAAACGGCTCGGTTAAAGGCTTCCTTGAGCGCTTGATCGCCTTCAATTTTCAGGGACTCAAAGGACAGAGCCATTTTGGCTAAGTCATTAATATTAGCTTTGGATGCCGTGGCGACGTGGCCCAATAATCTACTCATATCGGTCGATTTCATGGGAGATTTTCCGGCGGCAACCAATGTACCAATACCTTCCAGCAGAGTTTCTTGTAATTGGTTTGTTTGCTTGGCGTTCTGGCGCAAGATGATTCCGATTTTTTGCTCTTCTTTCGGAGACAAATTGCCCGTGACAGCTATATCCCTTAATCCTGATTCAAAAGAGGCATACTTTGTTACGGACTGAACAACGGGAGAGGATATCGTGCGAGTTAATGCATAGGTTTCGGCTCCCCGTGCATATAGCGCCATACGATTCGCTTTGGCTGCATCACTCATACTAGCCGCAGACTGTAAGCGCTGTTGCTGGCGGTTCAACTGTTCCAGTGTTCGACTGATGCGTTGTAGATCCGCATTCAAACGCTGGGCACTACGGGAACCAAGTTGACCGTAACGTTCAACAGCACGGTTCAGTGCCTGCTGTCGGTTCTCCAGTTGGCGAGTCGTTTCTCCCAGTGTTCCTAGAGTACGGCGTGTACCAGACATGGCAGAACTGAACGCACTACTAATGGCTCCACCAATAATGACACCAATGGAAAATTCTGTTGACACGAATTAACTGCCTCCATTCTCGCGTTTGATTTGAGTGTTGGCCTCATTCAACCAACATTCAAATTCATCCAGCGCCAGATTATCAATCTCGCTCGGCTGGAACCGGAACCATCGTGCCAACATCGCCGATGCTTGCCACACTGTTTTTATTTCCCTGATCCAATCCGATAACTTGCTGAAATCGTTTCTGTAATGCCAGATAATCAGCGACATCCATCTGTTCGATATCTTCTGGTAACAATCCTGTCGAACGTGCTATCAAAATATCATCCCAGTCAGTAGGGTTTTCGCTGGCTCGCCGGGCAGCCTTGATATCTTTAACTTTCAAACGTGATAACTGAAGCTCTTCAATGCGAACGCCAGCAGCCGTGGTATAGGGAAATTGAAGATGGTAAGTCGTTTCTGACATGATGATACTCCTCTGTAAGTTTCATTCAGTATCATTCATGTATGTAAACAGAGATATTAAAGGGGATTAAAGAAGAAAGGGGCTGATGCCCCTGTCATTAGTGAGTGCGAAAGCCTTTACAGTTACGGAAAAAGTCTATCAGATATTCTTTCCCTTTCTCTGCTCCGATATCGGAAAACCAACCCAAAGTCTCCACACCTGGAATGTTTAAGACAGCCAACCATGTACCATTAGGCAATCCAACACTGGGAATATTCTGGTCTTTATCCACTGATTCTACTGTCATTATTTAGTTTAACCTCCAATATTGATGCGATAATCGGTCAGTTGATCAATGCCGCCGACACGAAAGATATTGGCCAGATAATCCAGTTCTAACAGTTCCTCCCCATCCAATACTTGCTTAATATAGGTACTGGTAAAGCTACTGGAAAAATCAGCATTTTCATGTTGTTTAAATGTGCCCAGCGGATTCTTCTTAAATAAAATGGTCAGATATGTCACCAATGGCACTTCATCAATGCGCCCCTGTGAACTGAATTTCTGGACGCTGGAACGGCACTGTAATGCCAGAGATTTATAGGGATTGGCTGCGGATAACATAGCGTCACGGTAGAAACTGTTCCACTTGATCTCGCCTTCCAGCTTATCGAAGCCTGCTGGTAGCTCCACCTTACCGACCATCCCCAGCGCCTTATGTTCCTGCATGGTCATGGAAACGTCTGGCAGTTTCACTTCTTCAGCTCGCCCCAGCAGGTTATTGCCGTCAATATAAATGTTGGCATTGGTAATACGGTTAATTTCAATTTTTCCAGCCATTAACTATTTCCCTTTAAATTCAGCAAATATTCAGAGGTAATCTCAGTTTCAAATGTCAGTCGTTCCAGTGGTGGCGGTGGTGTATATTTATAACTGAATAACAGATGACCAGCAGTCAGCGCAGTTTCTTCATTACGTGTAGGGTCAAACCAGCATTTGAATCCCAACAAAGCGCCATCAGCAATCAATTTACGACCATAGGCATTCACAGATTCTGTCAGGGCATCTATCAGCGCTGGCGTGATCGGCATATCGATATATTGCTGGCTGAAGTAACGCAGGGATTCATTAATCACGTCGCCCGTTCTGCGCACGTTCTCGAAGTTACGCATGTGTGTCACAGTTGGCCATGCGGCGGTACGGTTGCCCCATAAGCGCAAACCAGAGCCATAATTATTGAACACTGTAGTAATCCCTTGTTCATTGAGCTGGTTCACTTCACTTTGTGGATCGTCAATTATGGCGGATAGCTGGCGCTCAATACCTGTGATCCCTATAATTTCTTGATTGGAGGATGACCACCAAAAACCTTTGTCTGCATCAATCTTGGCACGCAGCCCTGCTGCACGAGATGACAAGGGTTCCAAGCGCTCGCTATTGCTTTCCGCATCATAGACTTTGACGTGTGGGTAACACAGCCGGACACGATCAGAACTGGTATTAAAATTGATTGTGCCAGACGGGCCGCGGCCACTGATAGCCTGAACAAAAGTGGTACCTATCGGGGCATCAATATAAGTCATAGCACCCAATTTAGTTGCAAGGGCAATCAGTTCTGTTGTCACACTTAGCTGGGTACAGTAGACAGGAGCCAGCAAAATCTTGGCAAAGAACCCATACAGGTTATAAGTATCATTCAGCAACTTCATACCTGTACGATTACCCGCTGCATTGATGCTGCCAATAATGTCAGCAGGCGTCACTAATGTAGGGTCGGCAAAGTCATAGCTGGCAATCACGGTTGCACCCGCAGCAATGTTTTTACCGATATTCTTGAGGCTGCCTGTTTGAGCATCCAGAGAATAGTCTTGCCCTTCTACATAAGGGGCACTACCAGAGGTGGCTTTTAGTAAGACATTACTGACCACGGGATTAGCCGGTTTCGCTGTTTCTGTAGTTTTATCAAAGCTAATGCTTTCACTGGCAACATTAGCTTTATGCACCTCAGGATCAAGAACATTAATAACCAGCACAGTTCCCGCCCCATGATCATAAATAGCATCCAGTGCTTGTGGGATGGTAAAACCATTCATTTGAGTACCAAATTGAGCGGCATCTTTTTCTGACAGACAAAGTGTCACTGCATTTACTGGCCCTATCGGTGCAGTACCAATTAAGCCGATCACGGCGGATTTCACTGTCTTGACAGGACGTGAGCCTTTTTCGACTTCGATAGTTTCGACGCCATGCAAATAATTAGCGGCCATCAGTGACCTCCTCAGGCTTTTCTTTCTTCAGAATATTTTTTTGCTGTTCTGACAGTGGATGAAGATATCGCAGCGCTATCAATGTCTTCACATAATCATGCTGCTGCGGTAAATCAACAGTTTTTCCTGACCAGAGCAAGACTTCAGTGCCATCAGCTAAAGTGACGCCGCTTGCTGGGCCTGTATAGAGGTATTTCATTGTTCAGTTCCCTCATAATTGATTTGGGCTAACGGCGAACCATTCGGTAACTCACAGTCTTCGATAAATACACTTTCAGTCGCAAAATCCAGCGTGTATTGCCACAAACCAGCTATCTCACCGAGAAATGTATCCCGTACCAGCCAACATTTTCGTTGGCAGTTCGGTGGTTGGAATCCGCCGAGAACCCGGCGTACATCATCTAATGTGGCAACGGCACCGTGACGTCCATTAAGCTGACGAAAAACTATGGTGGCATTGAGCATAACAGTTTGTGTCTGCAATACCGCCCCAACATCTTTAGGCTTGTCGAAGCGAGAACCGGGATAGCTGATTAAAATGGCTCCTACCGGATGGTTCAGCCTGAATTCAGTTGGTCTTTCAGGGAAATACTCCACCTGTAAGCCAGGTAGTTTTTCTCTTAGCCTCATGACAATGGCATCAATGATCGGCGAAACATCCATCAGTATTTCTCCAACATTCCTTTACTCCCCCCAAAGGTGGGACGACGCGCCCGAACACGAAACTCCCCCGGTTCAGGGGTATCTTTTCCTGTGGAAAGCAGGCCCAGTGTCAGTTTGGCATCTCGGATGTCAGCCAGTTGGCGCAAAACAATTTTGTAATCATCTATCACGGCTTCAGGAATAGAACCCTCTGGACGGCGGGCATACAGCCGATAGCGTGTTAACGTAATGGCGGCATCACGTAATACCGTGGGAACTTCCGCCAGAGGCAGGATATAACGTCCACGTAAATGGGCATCGATAAGTTCATCGGCATAGCGAATGACATTGTTAACCACAGTCTCATTGATTGTCTGGGCATTAGGCTCTTCGTTGGACAGCCATATCAATGATTGCGTTGGTATCTGCTCTTGCAAGTCTTTCAATGAGCAATACATGTCATATGCCACGTAAGATGCGAATGATATTACCTGCCGCTGTGGCATCATCCAGCGCAAACCCGACAGATGTGCCGGCAGCATTTTCAGCCGAACTCAGTGGTACTGCACAGGCATCCTTATCCGACTGTACGACTTGCCCACGGGTTATTGGCCCACCAGCTTCAACAGCAATAATGCCCAAGACATTAACTGGAACGACATCACCAGCCTTCGCATCCACCTCTGCTATACCAAGTGCAACGGCTCCAGCCTGACACGGTACATTATCAGTACTAACTAAACGATGCTGGATGATGTTTGCACTGGCGATAATTGTTGTCGTCAATACGGATTGTTGTGTTACTGCCATGATGATGTCTCCCTTACTTCACAATATTGGTAATCAGATAGCCGGCATCACCGCCAACAACCGCAACTTTATAAATATCGGTATAACGACAGTAATTGACCTTACCGCCCACACCTTCATATTTATCCGCTACAGGCATCCCTTTGCGGCGAAATGTATAGCCAAAGGAGGGTTCATATTCATCAGCGCTTTCTGCTCCTGCCTGCGGAGGTGATACGTAATGCAACATCAAATTATCAGCCCAGATATCAACGGGATTTTCTTTAATACTTGGGGTAGAAACAGGTTCACCAACGACAACGTTTTGGATTTGGAAAAGGTCTTTGAGTATTTCTATTGTGATACGTTTACGTTCGTTGGCTCCAATAGCTGCCTGAATTTCAGGATGAAATTTTAACAGTGACATCACGCTAGCCCCCATTGTCATGAGGTTTGGACGTACACCAATGGTAGTACGAACAGCATCAATTCCAGCTTCAATGACTTTGATTGGATTACCTTTGCCACCAGCCCAACGTTCATTAGCTGTCAGATTCTTCACCGAGTCATTAAGATAAACTTCAGGGTCTTGTGCCAATCGAGCGGCATACAGTTCACGCTTGAGATTCACGCCATTGGTGGAACGACGGATTGCCTTTACTTCTTCATTAAATAAAGATTCCGATTTCTCACGATAATCAACAGGTGCAGCTAGATCATGTTCGTTGAGCACGATATCTAACGAAGAGCCTTTCTCACGGATCAAAACGTTACTGTTGGCACCAACGGCACGCATGGTGTCATATTCCACAAAAGCACTTTTGCCAAATGTCGGCACACTAGCACCTTCTTTCTCCATTTCGACAATGGGAAAAATATGTTCACCAATAAACACCGCATTTTTATAGCCACGCGCCACGCTGGTTAGCACAGGGTCAACAATACGTTTGCCTTTCAAATAATCAGACACTTATCTCTCCTCAATAGTTACGGTCACAGTGTTACAGGCAGCGGGTAACGGCTACGTCGTAACTGATACCTTCTTTCTTCGCCAGAGCGATGGCTTTTTGATGCAACGCCAGACGTTCAGGATCTGCATCAGAAAACTCAGCAATATCTGATGATGTGTTTTGGTCAACCCGGTCTTTTGTTGCATGTTCACCAAAATCAATAATAGGCTGGGTAGAACTCAGCAGATCTTTAAACGCAGTAGCCAATGGTTTTTTCACATAACCTTCAGCAAACTCGACAGGGGAATCTCCTTGGGTTATAGCGTCCAGCAAGGCGACCACGACAGATTGAGCAGCTGGCGCCAATCTGCCGTCTGCGATCAGCTTTTCGGCAAATGCCATGTTTCCAGCATGTTGCTCAGTTTGTTTGCGCTTTGCGTCGGCAACATCACGGGCAACAAGCTGTTCTTTCAGGCGAGTGTTTTCATCTTTGAGCGCCTTTTTTTTCTTCATTTGTCACGATGTTTTCCTCATGTTGATGTGTGTTATTGGGTTCATGAAAGGCAGGAGCAGGCTGAGTCGTGCTATAAGCTTCTTCACGTAATGAATCCACCTGCCAAGAAGGAAGCGCTTTGTCTGCTTCGTCCATACCGAATTTACTAATCAAAAATTCTCGCAAACGCCCCCAAAGTGAGGCGTTGGTGATATCACTCCAATCAGAGAACTCGACGACACCATATTCTTGTTCACTGAATTCAACCTGTTTCAATCCTTTAATGGCGGGTGGCTTCGCCCCCAAAAAGCCGACATGACGCAGATAGAGCACGCCGGGTTTAGGGTTGTTTGGGGAATCAGGTAAATAGAAAGAAGCAGAAATTTTTTTATAGCGGCCTGCATCGACCAGTTCGGCGAACTGAACATCAACCTGTTGAGGCTCTGCAATCAAGTCATCACCAGAAGACGTCAGCGATTTAACCCAACCATAGGCAGGTAAATTGTCTTTTGGATGCCCAATCACAATCGGTGCTTCATGCAACGATGAGTCATAAGCCTTTGCACAAGCTTGCAAATCTGCGGGGCTGAACGGCAATTGTTTGCCATTCATATCGGTATGTGTACCGGATTTGAAAATGTGAAGTGACTTCATTTTACTGCCTCTATTACGTTAATAGAGACAGTTTCACTACAATCAGAAAAAACGACTTTTAATCTGCTTTAGAAAAGGATTGGGGAAGGAAATAGAAAAGTGGAGAACTGCATGCAATTAGATACCGAAAATTTGAGTCTGTAAACGCTTTATAAAGTTTTTTGCGGATGAGAATGATAAATCACCCGCATAGGGAAGCACAGTTTAACGATGCGCCGCTGATTCAAGATGTCGTTGAATGGTACTTAATACGGCTCTTACTGCTTCTGGTGATAATTCGCCTTGTTCTGTTACGGGCAGATAAGGCCGGGCTGGTAGCAATAAAGATTGATTGCGGCCAGCTTTACCTCCCAATTGATGAATACGCCCGTAGACTAAGTTTGTACCGACAACTGCCGTGTGGGAATCATATCGGGTACTGACTGAACGCATCAAACGAGCAGTTTTTTGCAGTGTCTGACCACCACGTTCCTTTGCAGCCACAGAGGGTATCCATGCAGGGCGTCCTTCAGCTTCAAAGTTAAAAGCGGTTTCTGCTGACAATGTTCCAGCAATTTTACGCATGGCAAGTGTCAGATCATTAGTAGCCAATTCTAATGCCCGCAGTCCACGTCTTAGGTCTCCATCATTAATAGTGACAGTGATATTACTCATTCTGTCCTCTCAGTTCGCGGCGGGCCAGTCCAGATAGCTCCCCCTGATACCTGGCCAAATCGGGACGATATGCTGCCCCTGGCGAATATGACCAACCTACATCAGTCGCCACTTTTGTTATGCCGGTGTTGAATGTAACAACGGGCTGCATCTCACCTGTTTTTTGTGAAACCAATTTCAACTCCCAGCCCATTGCTTTACCTGAATGCATAACTTTTATCCCTCTGGCACGAACATCATCATGACTGAGGGCAATTACACTGCAACGGCAACGCCAGCCATTAGGAGGGTAGAAGGCTTGCCAAAATGGGTCGTCAGAGCGAAATACCAAACCATGCAATGCGAGATGGCTCTTGCGTGTATGGTTATCGTTGATCCCTGTATACATCCAGTACGGTCGGTCATCAATATTTTCCATTTGTTCGGCCCAACGGCCCGCACTGTACAGCACCGACATGTTGGTACGAAAGATAGTCTCAAGGCGCCACGGGCTACCTTGCTGAACAGTGACACGTTCCCCTGTAACGGGGTCATCGGTTTCTTTCGTTCCCCACCACCCCTTACGTCTTAATGTTGGCTCCAGCTCCTGACGAAACCAACGATCAGTCTTGCCTTCATCCAGTGCCTGCTGTAGCGCCTGGCGAATATCTTCCAGAATATCCAGACGCGTGACTTTCGCCACCGTGAATGCACGGGCATGAGTCTCTTGCCAAAGTTCTTCCCAATCCCACGTTATCTTGTAGCCCTTAGATTGCAGATAACCAATGGCTCGCTTGGGAGGTAATGTCATGCAATACGCCAGTTCAGGCGTGGTTATGTTCATGCAAGCGCCCCCAGATGTTAGACACAAACAAAACCCGTGCTAGCCGCTCTTGCAAACCCTCTGCGTCCATTTGTGGATAAAGCTCGGCTAACTCTCCTATTAGATCGCTGGGATTAACACCGTTTTGAATACGATGGAACAAAGGGAGCAGCAGAGATTCCAATGATTCATTCAATGATCCTTCATTCATCAAAATATCCAGTGCTTTATCTAAGGTGTCTTGTGCTGCTAAATCTGCGTGAACAGCTTCAGAGAACGCCAGTGGGAGTGATGGAATAGGTGTGGTTGACAAGGTCGTTTCATCAATATCCCCATCCTGCAATTGATATTCGCGTTTCCAGTATTGCGGAGTAAATCTGACACCAGCCTGACTCAACTTAACGTCACGATTAGCCTGTGTTTCATCAACCGATTGCTGTTCCCAAAGACGATAGACTGGACATTCGACGTTACCGAAGTTCAGTTCTACGACCCAGCGTATAGCCTGATTAATGGCGCTGGTGATAACGTCAACATCAGCATCACGAATATCATCCGTTACCTCCAATCCCGCTTGTGCAGAGGCTTTATTGCTGTTTGCTTCGGTCGTTTGGTTTTGTCCCAGTAACGCAATGGAGATCTCACTGCGAGCAACGGTAATTAAATTCTGGTAAATATCACTGCTGTCTGATTTACCTGCTGCCTCTTTAATCTCAACGGAGGAATCATCAGGAATGGCGGCAACTGCATCATCAATCATCGCTTCCATCGAATCCAATAACAGATCGATTTCACTTTGTGGCGTACCTCGTGGATGCTTTCCAATCACCCACGGTGAACCATACTTCTCAGCAAAGCGCACCCAAAACTTCATGCCGCCTTTCTTAAAGGTGACGGGCCAGAAGCACATGGATAAATCTGGAAATCCATAAGGGTTGTCATAAGTAGCATCTTGACGTGGTGTTACAAATTTATAGAGAGGAACCAGTTCTCCTTCAACGCTTGCATCACGGGCACGAAAACGCAGTTGGTTATCACGGTCATAGTGGAACCAGTCAGGCGGTTTGCTAACAATATCCGTCACTGACCATGATTGATTCTGGTTCCACATCAATTCACAAGGCTGATAGCCGTATAGAACAGCGTCATGCATTTCGCCAATGATACGTGACATATCCAAGTCCGCGAGCATGTCGCGGATAAAGTTAAAGACTTGCACAGGGGCATTGCTGCGTTCTACACCACGCTCCAGTGCTTTCACTCCGGCCTTGCGGCGGCGAATACATCCACCAACTAAAGGATCAGTACGTAATTCACGATAGATACGAATATCTCGCCCTTGGGCTTTGAGAATAGGATCAGGGTTAGGTAGATATGTCCCCAGACCGTAGAAGTCAATGGAACGGCTACGTGATGCAATTTGCTCAGTGAACAACTGCTTTGATTCGGAAAAGTTAATAAATTCTGTTGGTGAAACCCAGATACCACGTGCCATTAGTATCCCTCCAGCATACGTGCAGACTGACGGCGTCGGCGGGAACTTGCCTTCACCGGACCTTTGTTAATTTCACGGCTGGCGAAGTATGCTAGGGCAAGGGCTATTGCTGCATCACCGTGGCGCTTGCCGCCGTCCGCTTTTGCTTTTGAGCGCTGATCAGGTACACGGGGAACACCGTTAATGACCTGTACTGCTCTCAGGTCATCCAAAATGTCTTCATCCTTTGGCAGTGCCTCCAGATTGCCGTCTTCCAGCGCAGCCTTCACTGGGGGCATATTGTCACGGTACCAACCTTCTGTGGGCATGACTTGCTGCACACGGCTGGCACCATATTTTTGCATGGCATATTCGGCCAGATAAGCACCGTTACCACGGGCATCAAAGGCTGCACCCAGCAGATTAGGAAGTCCATCCATTAGATACCAAGTGATTTGTTCCTGTTGTTTAAATGGCACGTTGCGCAGCTCCAGCACGAACGGCACTCTACGTACCAGATTTTTTTGTTGCAGCAATGGATAATCCACGGACAAATCTCCACTGCGGCCAAAATCGCGTCCCAGAAACGAACGAGCATCAGAAGGCAATGCATCTAGCAACGGTTTCAGGTTGGCTTTTAGCCACTCTTCGGTATCTGTGCGGCGTATTTCATCGGATTTAAGCTCATATCCTTTCGGACAAGTCAGTCGCAGCAGTGGCGTATCGGGAGACATCCGAGATTCAATCAGAGCGCGGGACAACCATGCTCCACCACCATTAGCAGGAATACAGTCCAATTCTTCTGATGCTCCAGCTCCGTAGAACTTGTACACCGACATCATCCACTGTTGTTCAGCCTCTTGTGACCATTCACGTCCGGTACGTAAGCAGACACGGTGGAATAGTCCTTCAACCACAGCTTCCTTAAAGGTAATACGGTGGATAACGCCGTCTCTGTGTCCTGCCCGGATATCGTTCAGCAACTCATTAAACAAGTTGCTATCCCCGTTATGGGTGGAGATCACTCGCACTTTACCGCCCCAGATAAGCATGGCTAGCGCCGCTTTCAGTAATTCATCGAGCTGTTCGTGGAAAGCAGCTTCATCAATGACAATGATCCCCTGACGGCCACGCAAATTAGACGGACGGCTAGAAAGCGCCACTACACGGAATCCAGAATCTGGAAATTTGATAGTGAAAGTTTTGATGTGCTTATCATCTTCGTCTTCTTCCCAGAACCCTTCTTCAATTTCACTGGCCGCATAGTTGAAAGCACGAGCCCACATTGCACAGGCTTGAATATATTCAATGGTCATATCTTGGTTATAGGCGATGTAATACACATTCATACCACCCGCAGCGGCAGAAGATGCGGCGATGAGTACATTATCTGACGCTTCAGCCCAAGTAATTCCCGTTCGACGACTCTTCTCATTGACTTTAAGAGGAGACGAGTCGGCCACCCATCGTTGCTGGTATGGCAATAAGACAACAGGTGCTGCTATTGAGGAAGTATCTGGTAGAACAGGTGCAAGCTGACTCATGTAGCAATTCCCAATATTTCCCGACGTAATGCAGCAACTGCTTCGGCAGATAATCCACCTTTGCGTGCAATTTTCTCTGCATTACTTGCGGCAGCTTCAGTCCGTGCCCGGACTTCAGATTGGAATTTTTTCAGATTTACGCTAGCGCGAGAGAGTGTAGCTACATTTTTTGCCACCGTTGAAAGCAGTGTGACACGCTCTTTTGGCGCAATTTCTCCGTCTTCAGCTTCCTGAAGTTGAATAATACTTTCAAAAAGTTCAGTCTGAATTAAAGCAATCACTGCCTCAGAACGTGCATCTTGATCATCCACTGCACCTTCTGTGAGCATCCGTGCTGCTTCTGTTGCCGCCCGTATTGCACCGTATCGCTTTTCTATTTTTTGTCCATAGCGGTGAATAGCGGACTTACTGATTACATAACCTTGATCACGTAGCAAGGTTTCAAGTTCCTGGTATCCACTAAACCCTGATTCAGTCAACGCCCGTTCCAACCAACGCCGAACGTCTTCTGGGAGTTTATCGATTGTGCTTCGACGCGCCATTATTCACTCCAGTACTTTTCAGGACGAGCAATACCAAGGCCGCATTCGATCGTATATTCAACAACATCAACACCAATACGAGTTAAGTCAGCAAACCAACTACCCGATGGCTGTTTATTGAGGTCAATTAATTTACGGTCTGCCAGATAATCCAACTCCTTCCGTAATTCCAATGCAGTGACGTCAGGATAAATCGCGCGAGATATATCCAATAACAGAGTTTCACTGGCGGTATATGGGCGGGTTTTATTCAGTGCGACCAACAGACTCCAGCGCAATGATTCACGACGAACACGAGCAACATCAATCATTTTTACCTCCGGCAATTCGGTGCTGCTGCACCACCTCTAATTTGCTGTAAAGAGCATCCAGCTTGGCTTCAATTACTGTCTGACCACGAATGTAATCTTCACGGCGCACGTAATTCAGCGGCAAGTCAGCCTTAAACTGCATAAACTCACGTTCGAGTTGAGACCAATTGTCTACGGAATTCTTAAGCGCCTGTTCTAATGAGGTATGTCTTTCCTCCTGTCGTTCTTCGGCTTTGCTGAATAACCACTTTGCGATACCAAAAACGAAACCGAGGAAAGAGAGCAGAAAACCTACGGCAGCCCAAAATTCAATCTGTAGTGTCATTGTTGTAGTCCTTCGATGTAATCCAGCAGGCCATTGACCTGCGCTTTCAATGCAAGACACTGTTCTCCGTTGTCAATGATATTGGCGAGGATATCTCGTTGCGTGATACCGGATGGCTGTAGTTGGGCATCAGAGCTTTCATTTCCACGGAACGTTTCATCAGCGCCGGAGGTAACGGAGGCAGAGCGAGTTTGTTCACTGGACAGGCCGAGGGCAGCGTTGTATTGCTGCATGAAGCCACGAGTAAACACACAATTAACAGGATGAAACTGTTGTTTTTCATCCATCCAACTCTGGGTAACATGGTCAATTTTCCTCTTCAGTTGTTGGTTTTGAGTGCGGAGTTGTTCAATATCGTTGAGATAATTGGATTCTGCCTGATGCGCTGAGTTGACCTGCATTTGGTAACGTTGCTGCAAGGCATTGAGTGCTGACAGTTCCCGCTCTGTCCGTTGCTTTTCCAGCTGAAGAAATTCAGTTTTCTGCTGTGCTAATGCGGTGTTTCCTGTCTCCGTTGCTTTCTGAAAGCCTATGGTATGGCTTCTCCAGCAGGCCAAAGCAAACATGCCAATTAGCGACAAAATCAATACAACAGGTTTAGCCCATAATTTAATTGGCACAGCTGGTACCTCCCCAAGCCAAATAACGAGGCGCGAGTTCCAGTAATATGCGTTTGGAATAATGTCGATTTTCTTTCCATGCTGACGCTCTACGCCCAGCATTCTGAGATTCAACATGACCGAACCAGACCCACGGATTGAGACCAACTGCCTCGGTTTTCTTCTTATCCCGTAGTAACCAGCCTAAGCCTCCATTATAGGAAGACAGCACCATCGCCATTCTTTGGCACTTATCGGCAGCTTTAATGCGTTGCCATAGCCAATGGTCATAGTGAACCATTGCCCGTATAGACCAGACTGGGTTGAAGGGATCTTTATTGGATAATTCAGGAATGCGTTGACTAATCCAATCCACTGTTGCGGGCATAAACTGGGCCATACCCTGAGCACCAATAGGCGAAATAGCTCGTGATTTCCAGTCACTCTCCTGATGCAACTGAGCGGCAAAATCAGCTACAGGCGCATTCAATCCCCAGATCACACGAGAAGCACGTATCAGGTCATTGCGGTATTGCCGCGAACGGTGTGGCAGTTCGTCAGCCAATGCTGGGCTGACCATACCGCTACACCACAACAGAACAATTCCGATAATCTGCCGCCAATTCATAATCACAACCCTGTAGCTACGCTCAGACAGGTGGCGGCAACAATCAGTGCACGGCGTATCAGAACGGCTGCAAACACCATATGGTAGCCAGCCTGAACGGGATATTTTCCTTCTTTCATGAGTATTTCATCATATTTCAGATACTGACCGGGCCTTGCTTTCGGGAATAAACTGCGGTCAAGCCAGTACCCCAAGACAACAGACAGAGCAATAAGCGACAATTTGTAGATCACAACAGGGACTTGTTGAGGGGAAACTAAACCGATAGTGATCAGCAATAGAACAGTTGTTAACAACCAGCCACCGAGGCGTAATTTTTTGATAAGTGATACAAACGATTTGAAAGTTTTCACTGAACTGTCTCCGTAGTCGTTGATGGAAACAGTTTTGCCAATTTATCGGGAAAAGGATTTTAAAGGGCGTTAAGAGCGCATCAGAAAAGTAAAAGACAGGATAAGAGCGACCTGCCTAACACTCGAATACTGGGTAGGCTATCAACTCACAGGTATGTACTGTGAGTCAACCGAGGCTCTTTCAGTTATTGATTATTGATGACCGGGAAAGCCGAACTCATTTTCAACTAATGGAAAAGGCTTACGGATAATGAAAGAACAATCTTTACCTATCGTTCCGTGGATTGGTGGTAAACGCCGATTAGCAAAACATATTTTACCGTTATTTCCTGAGCATACCTGTTATGTCGAACCGTTCTGTGGTGCTGCCGCGCTGTATTTCCTAAAAGTACCGAGCAAATGTGAAGTGATTAATGATATTAATGGTGAGTTGGTGAATCTTTATCGCGTGATAAAGCATCACTTAGAAGAGTTTGTCCGGCAATTTAAATGGGCATTGGTCAGCCGCCAAATATATAAATGGTTGCAGATTACCCCCGAAGAAACGCTAACCGATATTCAGAGAGCAGCACGTTTCTACTATCTCCAAAAGCAGGCGTTTAGCGGCAAGGTTGCTGAACATACTTTCGGTACTTCCACCACCAGCCCACCGCGATTTAATTTACTCAGAATAGAAGAAGAGCTATCAATGGCCCACCTGCGACTGGCAAGAACGATCATTGAAAATATGAGCTGGGCACAATGCGTCCAACGGTACGACAGGCCACATACGCTGTTTTACTGTGATCCGCCGTATTGGGGTACCGAAGGATATGGCATAGATTTCGGACTTGAGAACTATGATCTATTAGCAGAACTAGCACATACCATTCGAGGGGAAATGGTAATTTCGGTGAACGATATTCCAGAAATGCGTAAGGCATTCAAAGGATTGAAAACGCAAGTAGTCAATATCGGTTACAACTTGAAAGTTACGGGGAAAGCTAAACAGAGTAAAGAGCTGATTATTTGTAATTTCTAATAACCGAGAATGGCAAGGCAATATATTTGCTTTGCCATTTTTTACCTTTAACCTAAGCCAATAGAACGGGATACAAACTGTAAGCCTATTCCGAGAGTTTGGCTCACTAAAGACCTTAACGCTTCTTTACTTTCAGTCTTCAATGTTTCCTTAATGCGATCACCTAATGGGGTTTCTAAGCTATCAGGGATTGCTTTGAGAACTTCTAAACCCTCAGCAGTTAATACGGCTCTATGACAACCTGCTGAGCTCATAGTCCCTGCCAAGTAACCATTTGTCATAAGCCAATCCACTGTATCCAGAAAGAATCTATGATCTTCTACTGTAGTACAAAGTTCGTCAGAGTATATTCCATCAGAATATTGAAGGGGTTCACCGATTACCTCTATAGATAAAAGATCTATCTTTAAAGGAAATGACTCATATAGCTTCCCAAATATAATACCTACAATTTCATTAAACTTTTCTATGTTTGTAGTAGACATAAATATCCTATTTGTTTCTAAATTTTCAATTTCAACGTTCCACTAAGTACATTCTGTTGATCTAAACAAACAGATTGGCAAGCTGATTTAGATATAGATAAAACTGTTTCGTTATCCTCTATATCAAGAAAACAATTATTTCCATTAGCTATATAATCATTGGGAAGTTTGGCATTTGTGGGAATTAATAAGTTACGCACAGTCCATACCCTTATATGAAATAGAAAATAGCTATATTTTTAAGAATTTCTACGTTGTAAGATGACATCTATGGTATCAATAACATTCTGATTTTCATCTATTATTCTATTTTCTATCTTCCTGTGCTTGTCCATTTTTTTTCCACAAAGCGTTATCAACACGACCCAAGAAATAAAGATTATCAATGTCTTATCATTAAGTACCAATACATTAGTAAATCCTCCACCGAAAAACATCATATAAGCGTTCCATAGGGCAAACGTGAATGCTATAAGCACGAGGCTAAGTAATAGCAGGCAAGGTGTATTTATGTAATAACGCCATTTAGCATCTTTATTTTTTATAAGTAGTTCTCGTTTTATAGCAAGTAACTCCCGACTATCCCTTTCATGAAGCTCACGCGGGCGAGATGGCATGGGGTTAATATTGACGACTGAACCTACATGAATAGAACCATGATTGTTGCCACCAACGCTGATGGTTATTTGTCGTTCCTGCCCATCTTGGGGAAGTTGTTTAAGGCTATCAAAAACTTGTTCTGCTAATGTTTGTAATTCTTCATCTCTTCTGTTCATGCAAATCCTTTACTTTTTTTAATGATTAACAACTAGCTTTAATACTCTGTCAATTCTACTGTCATCGACAACCGACTCTTTAATTAAAAAGTTATATATTTTTGATGATTGCAGGACGAGTTCATCGGGCGTCCAGCGGCGATTAGCCTGTTGTGCCATCGAATCTAGTTTATGAACAATTTTTCCCAGTAATTCTGTATCTATCTCACTGTTTTTGTAAATGGTAGAGGCTGACTGTTGAACTTGCCCTGTTATTAGGTACAACACATCAAGACCCGCTTTTGCCCAAAGGCTTATAGCATCAGCCCCTGGTGCAGATTCGTCTTTTTCCCACCTTATCTGTGATTTTCTTGATGCGCCAACCATCTCTGCGAAATCGGACTGACTAAACCCCAATCGCTCACGCTCTTTTTTTAATCTCTCACCAAGAGACATTTTTGTCACCAAAACCCTTTACAAGTCCCATTAATGGGACAATAATGTCATGTATTGTACAAACATCATTGCATTACCGGAGGCCATAGCATGACACCCGAGAAAATTAAAAGCCGCTTTCATCAACACGGCATCACTATTACCCAATGGGCACAGGAGAACGGGTATTCCCGCGAAGCTGTATACCGAGTTCTTAATGGACAATCCAAAGCTAATTACGGAAAGGCCCATGAAATAGCTGTAAAGCTAGGTCTGAAAACGCCAAGTTTAGGCATTTAAATTTAGCCTAACTATTTTATCACTTTATGTAACAGATTATCACATATTGAAAAGGGAGAATGTGACATGCGCAAAATTAACGTTTCCAGTTCTGGTACGCGCATATTACGGGTTCTTAAGGCTCTACGTGGTCATTCCTTGTCTGGGCTGAGTAATGGTGAATTAGCGGAATTACTGGGGGAATCTCCCGCAAATATTAATCGTGCACTAAATACATTAATAGAAGAAGGGCTGGCGCAAAAACTGAGTAGCGGCAGATATGCACCAGGTATGCAATTACTACAAATAGCACAATCGTTCTCAAATGAAATGGCTAATACCCAGGCTAGAATTACGGAAATGAATCAGCGCGTTCTCGCAGGTAGCAGAAATTAATTAACAGGGGATTTATATAATGGCACGCTCAAAAAATACAACATCAGTAAAATTGGCCGAAGATGTTCAACTTGCCGACGATCTACAGGTCAATCTCAACGCTATGACAACACACCGTCTGCAAATCATGGAACAGTTTGGTGATGGTTTGCCGTATGAACGAGATCGCATCGTCCATGAAACCCGTTTCTACATGGCTCAGAGTGCTGAAGCGATGTTAGAAGCTGGGAAGCGCCTCATTATTCTTAAAGAGAATGAACCTCATGGCGAGTTTGTTAACATCGTTAAGGATCAACTCGGTCTGGAACCCCGTATTGCCCAAAAAATGGCACAAGCTGCACTCAAATTTCTTTCACCTGGATTAGAAACAAAAGCGAAAACGTTTTCGCTTTTGGGACGTTCCAAACTGTATGAATTGATGCTTGAAGACGATGATGAACTGTCTGAATTGGCTGAAGGTGGCACTGTAGCTGGTCTGACATTAGATGATATTGATCGCATGTCTGTCCGCGAACTACGTAAAGCCCTGCGTGATACACGTGCTGATCTGGATATTTCACGTCAGACGGTACAAGAAAAAAAGGAACTTGTTAGTAGTTTGATTGAGGAGAAATCTGAAATCCAGCACAAACTTCAGCGCCGAATCAATCATGAAAAACCGGAAGAAGAAGGTGCAGCTTTGACACAAGAGGTTAATTCATTGTCTTTTGCTATTGATGCCGCTATCACCAATCTTTTCAATGGATTTGAAACGCTTAATGACCATACCACACGCACCGATATTAGTCATGTTGGGTTTATGGCAGGCGTACTCGATGACCTTGAAGTCAAAATTCGTAACCTACGTAATCACTTTAATCTGCCTGAGTACAGAGAACACAGCATTGTTCCTGATTGGGCTAAAGAAGGTGCGGAAGCAGAAGAGGAAAGATTCGAACGACCAGAATGGATGGATAAGGAAGAGGCACATGAATAAATCTGAATTGAAAAAAATGCTTGAAAAGAAATTGAAGAAATAAGGGCAATAACATGAATACCACAATGACCGAACGATTAGTTTCTATTGCACAGGCAGCACATAAAGCCGGACATGGCAGTAAAGAAGCAATATATCGGGCGGCTTGTGAAGAGCTGTGTATGTCACGTTCAACATTGATTAAAAAACTTGGTGAAGTTTCTGGCAAAAAGCCACGCAAGAAACGTTCTGATGCAGGTAATAGCGCGCTGACACGTGAAGAAGCAACTTTGATCTCAGGGGTATTGATGGAGGCCACTCGTAATACAGGGAAACGGTTATATAGCCTCGAGCAGGCCGTTAATGATCTGCGTTCAAATGGCCTGATTAATGCAGGCCATATTGATACCGAAACAGGTGAATTTTCTCCGTTATCCATTGACGCTATTAGTCGTGCATTACGCCAGTACAAACTTCATCCTGAACAGTTGAAAATGCCTGCGCCCAGCCTACAATTGGCTAGCCTGCATCCCAATCATGTCTGGGAATTAGATGCCTCAATTTGTGTGTTGTATTACCTAAAAAACCCTAATAAAAACAATGGGGTTGACAGTGGATTACGCATGATGCCTGTGGCTGAATTTAATAAAAATAAGCCGAAAAATCTGGCTCGTATCATTAATGATCGCGTCTGGTCGTTTGAATTAACAGATCACACAAGTGGCTGGATATATGTTGAATACTTATTTGGCGGTGAAACCAGTCAGAATTTTACTTCTGTGTTGATTAACGCAATGCAAGATCGTGGTGACGCAGATGTATTACACGGTGTACCCCAAATTTTATTTACTGACCCCGGTTCTGCTTTGACAGCACCTACACTACGTAACTTGTGTAAGGCCCTAGGCATTCAAATGATACAACACAAAGCCCGTAACGCCCGTGCTACGGGGTCTGTTGAAAAAGCGCGTGACATCATCGAACGCAATTTCGAATCCGGTTTACGCTTTCGACAGGTTGATAATATTGATGAACTTAACCGTCTGGCACGGCTATGGCGTATGAAGTTTAATCGCAGTGCAATACATAGCCGACATGGACAAACCCGTACAGATTGCTGGCTAAAAATCACAGCGGAACAGTTAGTAAAAGCACCTGCCATTAACATTTGTCGTGAATTGGCAATTAGCACCCCAGAAAGCCGTAAAGTACAGGCAACCTTGCGAGTATCTTTCAGGGGACGTGAGTATGACGTCAGTACTGTTCCTAGCGTGAGTGTTGGTGATTCTATCATGATCACCCGCAATCCGTGGCGTGACGAAGAGGCACAGGTAGTCATTACTGGTGAAGATGGCTTTGAGGCTTTCCATCTTGTTAATGAAGTCACTAAAGATGAGTACGGCTTTGCCATCGGCGCACCTGTAATTGGTAGTGAATTCCAAGCCATTCCTCAAACAATTGCACAACGTAATTTAGCCGAAGTTGAACAGAAAATCATGGGGACAAACAACACGGCTGAAACTGAAATAGCACGTAAATTGAAAACACTTCCCCTCAATGGTCGGTTTGATCCATATTTGGATATTGAACATAATGATGCACCAACGTATATGCCAAAACGTGGACAAGCCTCTACGGTACATAGTCCACGAATTGAACAGCTTATGAACCCCGTTGATGTTGTCAAAATTTTACGTGAACGGTTTCAATTACATGGTAAGACATGGCGTGGTGAATTTTATCAGCAAATAGTTAAACGCTTTCCTAATGGTGTTCCAACAGATCAAATTGATGAGTTGGTTGATGAATTCATGGGGCAATCAACAACTGTTGTACGTAATATTGTTAACGGTAATTAGTTTTTCATGCTGTATATTAAGGAAAAGAAAAATGGCAATTAAAGTTCATGATCCGCTATTTTCATTGACAATTCAAAATACAACTGAGGTTTATTTATAAAAGTGACCCAATTTGTTTTCGTGAAACTCATTATAACGTAGGAAGTATATAGGATATTTTTCCAGGGAGTGATGTTGCTATCTCTTATTATCAATGGCATATGCAGAAATAAAGATAGCCGCTTAACGGGGGATTATTATGCTGGTGTTTAAACAGCAGTTACAGGCACATCAGTTAACGCAAAGTGCAGCAGCAAGTGCGGCAGGAATTTCAGCGGCGGCGTTGGCTCAAATTGTTAACCACAATATATGGCCACGACAGAACGCAGGTGCAATTCGTCAGCGTATTACTGATTTCTTGGCAAAAAGAGGTATTGATACTGCAAAAAGTTTTGAGGTGGTACAAACAACCAATCAATCAGATATCTATACCGATAATAAAAATACAACCCTCATTTCTGAGGAGGAAATCATGTTACTAAAAAAACAAGTGTTATTTCCAGCTACGAAAAAGCACTTTGGTTTATTTCGTGATCCATTTGAAGATAGTGCAATTCAAAGTGCTGAAGATGTTTTTGTGACTCCAGATAGCCGTTATGTGCGGGAAGCCATGTATCAAACAGCCCGCTATGGTGGTTTTCTGGCAGTATCAGGGGAATCGGGTTCAGGTAAAACGACACTGCGTCGTGACCTTATTGACCGTATTAACAGGGAAAATACCCCCGTTATTGTTATTGAACCCTATGTATTAGCAATGGAAGACAATGATGTAAAAGGTAAGACCTTGAAAGCATCAAACATTGCTGAAGCTATTGTGAATACCTTAGCGCCATTGGAAAACTTGAAACGATCGCCTGAAGCACGCTTCCGCCAGTTGCACAAAATATTGAAAGACAGTTCACGCGCTGGCTATCAACATGTGTTAATAATAGAAGAAGCACACTCGTTGCCTTTACCAACATTAAAACACCTTAAACGATTCTTTGAACTGGAAGATGGATTTAAAAAACTGTTATCGATCATTTTGATTGGTCAGCCTGAACTGGAATTGAAACTATCTGAACGTAATCAAGAGGTTCGTGAAGTAGTACAACGTTGTGAAGTTGTTAATTTATTTCCTCTTAATGATTATCTGGAAACATTTCTGGATTTTAAATTTGGTCGCGTAGGCATGAAGACTAACAAGATTTTAGATAATAGCGCTATTGGTGCTATCCGTGACCGTTTATGTCTTAGTCGGCATAGCGGTAAAGAAACTGTTAGTTTATTATATCCATTAGCTATCGGAAACTTGATTATTGCAGCTATGAACATGGCTGCAATTAATGAGATACCTATGGTTGATGCCAATATTATTCGCAGTGTTAGCTAAAGATATCATTATAAGAAAAAGTTCTACTTAACAATATTCATATTAAAACTGCCTTATTACAAGTTAAATATGCAATTAATAAACTATCAACACAAAGATTCACTGTCAGCCGAATCGATATCAACCCGCAAGGTTGCCCAATAATCATTGGGTGGTATGATGTTTATTGCCGCCTATATCAAGGAAGTAGATGGGCTGCTAGGGTATGGTCGTAAAAATAGAAACACATATTCGGATAATTTCTGGTTTTATTGGTTTCAAGTTGGTTGCAGCCAGAATGGAACATACCATAACCAAAGAAATGGAAGTCTTGGAAATATTAAGTCCGGCATTTGATTTTCGGTCCACGTTAAAAACAAGGTTTCCTTATTGAAGGAAAGAAACAAACATATTGGTATTAATAAACACATTTATTAAGTAACAGGTAATTAAACATGGCAAAAAGAAAAATTATGTTTAAAGCTGCAGCGGCTTCCTACACCCCATAATTCTGTAAATAAAGCTGTTGTAAAAGATATTAATGAAATATCAATTAATTCAGGTAAAGAAAATTTTTCAATTATCCTATTTGAACAGAAAATTAAGTAAGGAACATACTTATGAAAATAACATGTAATCACTGCAAACAACCTGTTGAAAAAATGAACTTAAAACAAGCCAAGGTTATTCAGACTCCTGAATTTGGTGAGTGGGTTGTTGATTTAATCTTGGTTTGTCCACATTGCAGTCAGCAATACGGTGTATCTGTGTCAACATGGGATTTACAGCCATTGGAGACCACACATGGATAAAACGCCTTATACCGAAAAGCCAAGTTCAGTAGTATCAAGTTAATACTGGCTATTCTGGTTTACTTAATTCAAGAGTACATAGCAGAGGATGAATAAGATGGCAAAATAGAAACTTATTCAGCTTATTCATATTGCACGTAGTGATCTAAAACTAGACGAGGATACATATCGCCAGATGTTACTTTCAGAAACCGGAAAAGCCTCTACGCGGGAAATGGATATCCCGCAGTTAACTCGCGTTTTGGAAGCTATGAAAAAGCGCGGTTTTAAAATTCAATCCTTTAGGAAATCCAAAAAATCACGTCCATTAGATAGACATCCCCAATCAAAGAAGATACGTGCATTGTGGCTGGAAATGGCATCTATAGGTATTGTTCGTAATAATTCTGAACAAGCCTTAGCTCACTGGATTAAGCGTAAAACGAATATTGATGGTTTACAGTGGTTAGATTCAGACCAAGCCAGCAGCATTATTGAAAAACTGAAGAAGTGGCAGAACCGCGTCACGAGGAAAAAGTATGAATGATGTGAATAACTTTCGTAGCAAAGGTCCTGAGTTGCTGGTCGAACTGGCACAGCATACAGCCTGCACGGTCAGTGAAATAATCCATGTTGAGCCTGCGTTAGCCGATCAAATTGGTGAAGCTGTTGCGAACCATATGATGCAGGTTTGGGGCGGTCAGAATGTCTATTTTCCTATGGGCATGGTTTGGAAAGTCAGCCTCCGTGATCGTGAGATTTTCAACGAATTTAACGGTAAAAATCATCATGATCTGGCTCGTAAGTTTGGTGTTTCTATTCAATGGATTTACAGCGTAGTGAAACGTATTCGAAAGGAGGAACTAGATCGCCTGCAAGGTAAGTTATTCGATAACGAGTCTGAATAGGCAGGTCAAACTAATTGAGCTTAGTAAAATCAGATGGCAGACTAAACATGATTCTCGTTCAGTCTGCCTTTCAAATACTGAAAAGGATTTACAATTGAATCTCCATAACTTCCCATTTAGTCCAAGTTTTTCCCATAATTATCTTTCAGTTTCTTTTCAAATATCTTATTTATGATCATACTGTGCCAGATTTATGAAAACGCTCAGCCATTTTCTGCATTTTGATGAGTCGATTATTATTCATTACATGTTACCTCGATTAGTAGACCAGATGAATAAGTTGCCTTCAAGATTCTTCTCATTGATATTAAGAAAGTTTTTGGCTAATAGACTATAAACTTTCAACAGCTTATTGGCAATTTCTTTAGTTAGTGAGTTGTCGTCTATGAAAGCTGCTAAATCATCGGTGGTAAAAATTTTCATTAAGAGTATTTATTTCCCCCTATGTTTACTTAGATTAAGTATATAAAAGCAAATTAATATTGAGGTGATTAATTTACTGGTTGTGATGAACTTTATCGAATAGATATTTCATAAAGCTTGATAATACATTAAATAAATTCCATGCAATGTATCTCACCATCTAATAATTTTAATTTATTTACAAACTGGTATTTATATCTAATATTGTCGGCGGAATAAATATAACGTCAATTTAAGTTTTGATATGTGAAACGAGTTCACGTAATCGATATCATATTCTGTTGAATATTTTATTAAGTTTCAAACAACACATGGTTATTTAATTTATAAATTAAGAGGTTTAATATGTCTATTGAAAATACCAACGCGGCTGAACACACAACTGGTAAGGATGCAGTTGTACTTGGACGTGCAGAAGCGCCGGCAGTGCATTCTATCGCGATTGGCGCTTCCCCCAGAAGTTCTAAAACGATCAGTGAAGCGGCTATTGCTATTGGGCAAAATCAAATTGCGGGTAAACAAGGTGATGCGAAAGTAGTTTGGCCCATTGCGATTGGTGCTGATTCTGTATCCAACGGTTTGGCTTCTATCGCTTTGGGACAAAAAGTGACTGCTAGTGCGGCTCAGGCCGTGGCGATTGGTCAACACTCCTCTGCAACAGAAAAAGGGAGCATTGCATTAGGTGCAGATTCTATTGCTAATAAACCGAATGTTGTTTCTGTAGGAAAAACCGGCCATGAACGTAAGATTATACATGTTGCGGCTGGGGAGATTTCAAATCACAGTACTGAGGCGGTTAATGGTCAGCAGTTATATGCTGAATCGGCAAGGATTGATATATTATTGGATGCAAAGAATAAGGAATTGGAAGAGAAGCTTCAATCTCTGGAAAGTGATATAGCTAATCTTACTTTGCTACTTCAAAATAGTGTGGATGATGTTGCATCATTGAAGAAACGACTTCTCGATGCATTGAATTATTAATATCCGTTGATTGTTATTTCATATATTCTTGGCTATTGGGCTGAGAATATATGATAAATGACTTAGTGGCAGGATTATTATTTGATAATGATTTGTAGAGTATATCTCAGTGAATAACAGAATAATTGTTTTGCTCGGTTTCAAACACTAACTGTATTTACTCGGGTAAATTATATAAATGGTTGTTTTGAGGGTAATGAAAATATATACAAATAACATAGTGTCGGTTTGCATTTGATAGGTCTATAAGTCATTATATTTAATAAAGCCATGTGATACATTAAATAAACCCATGAAATATATTTCATAACTAAATGGTTTTAATTTATTTACAAATTTAATTTTCTGTATAATATTCTATTTTAACGATAGTGGTGTTAATTTAGGTTCACGTAATAAATGGGAGGTATAATGATCTTTTAAAATCACGTTAAGTTTGTTTAATATTTCATAGTGACAAATTTGAAAAGAAATTATTATGTGTTATTTAGTTGTTTCTGATGAAAAATACTAAGTTATATCATTGGGTTTATTAATTCAATAATGAATTATAATAATTTAATTTCTGAATTAGGGGGTATATATGTCTACAGAGGATATGAATATAACTGCTCAAAAAATTGGTAAAGATTCCGTTGTTGTTGGGAATGCAGAAGCACCAGCAATATATGCTATAGCAATTGGTGCTTCACCACTAATTTCTAAATCAATTAGTGAGAGCGCTATTGCTATTGGGCAAAATCAACTGGCGGGTAGAGAAGAGAAAGAGAATAAGAATGATAAAGTCATATGGCCAATTGCGATTGGCGCTGATTCTGTATCCAGTGGTTCAGCTTCTATTGCTCTGGGGCAAAAGGTTGTTGCTAGTGGGATTCAGGCGGTAGCTATTAGTCAAAACTCCGCTTCAACAGGAAGTTCGAGTGTTGCAGTGGGAGCAGACTCTCAATCCAGCGGTTTGGCTGCTATTGCTCTGGGGAAAAAAGCTATTGCCAGGGGGAATCAGGCAGTAGCAATTAGTCAAAATTCCTCTGCAACAGGAAGTTCAAGCGTTGCATTAGGAGAAGGCTCTGCATCCAGCGGTTCGTCTTCTATTGCTCTGGGGCAAAAGGTTTCTGCCAGTGGGTCTCAGGCAATTGTGATTGGTCAAAACTCCTCTGTAACAGGAAGCAAGAGCATTATATTAGGATCAGACACTAAATCCAGCTCTTCGTCTTCTATTGCAGTGGGACAAAAGGTTAATATTAGTGCGTCTCAGGGAATTGCAATTGGTCAAAACGCTTCTGTAACAGCAAGTGGGGGTATTGCATTAGGCGCAAATTCTGTTGCCAGCAAATCGAATGTTGTTTCTGTAGGAAGACCGGGTAATCAACGCAAGATTGTGAATGTTGCTGCCGGGGATATTTCCAAAAACAGTACGGAGGCGGTGAATGGTCAGCAATTATATACTGAATTGACAAAAATGAAGGCATTGGATATGAAAAATAAGCAACTGGAAATGAATATTAAAAAGCTGGAGAGTACTATAAATAAGCTTACCCGTTCTATTACTGATCTTACTCTGCTGTGCCAGAAAAATTCAGATGAAGTTGCTTTGTTGAAGAAATGAATTCTTAACACATTGGATTATTAATAACAAATGGATTCGACTAAACTAAATAAGTGCATTTTCAGGAGGGGAAGTTAGTTGCTATTCCCTTAACCTTAGCATCTTTCCTTTTCCAAAGGAAAATGCACTGAAGTCCATCAATCATTAGCAGAAAGTTGAAACGAAATCAGAAAATAAAAGAATATTTCCCGAAAACAGACTCATCTTAAGATGTTTTCTTGCTAACATCTTATTAAGTAAGCAACAAAAATAACCCAGGAAATAGAAAAACGGATTAGCCGGTTAATTTAACAGGGGTTAAGCCCTGAACATAAAAGCCAGCTCAGAAACTGGCTGTTCACGTATCGGGTAAAAAAATAGACTTAAAGAAAGCGAGGTGTTGACAGGTAGACAACAACGCTATGAACACTTGAGATGAAAGATGTAACAGATTTCATGATGAACTCTCTTTATTGATAAAATGTGATTTGTTTCACGAAAATCTAAATTGTGGCTGTGATTTTAATCAGAAAAACTTCAGAGTCAAGCAGTTTTAAAAACTATTTTAAATATTAAAATAATTTTGCATCGGTGTTTTAGATGATAAAGTGAGCAAATCTTGCAAAGGAAGATACTGAGCGTAAGATTGCATATTAGTTGGCATAACCCGTCAGTCGTTACATGAGAAAGCAATGGGACATGATGTCTGAACAATCGTTATCGGTTTGGCACAAATCTAACGAGGAAAAACCGTACTGAAAGGGTTTATTGGTTTTCCATTTATTCTCATTCACCTATGTTGTGCGCTATAAACAATCTTGGATTTCCTCCAAAGATTAACCTCAAACTAAATATCAATATTTTCCCCATGCTTTAAGCAAAACATCTATGTTAAGCTCAATATTCAAGCTAAAAGTTAGGAGTTCTTAAGTGAAGAATATAGTGATTCGCCATGTTGAAGAAGGCGATTGTGAACAAATTCGTCAGTTATACGCTAACCCACAAGTTTACTATGGTACTTTACAATTACCTTATCCTTCTCTGGAGACATGGATAAAGCGTATTACAAATCTTTCGGCAGGATGTTTTTCTTTAGTTGCTTGTATTGATGGGGAAATTGTGGGTCAGGTTGGTATTGAAATATGCCAAAACTTGCGGCGTCGCCATGTTGCTACTTTTGGTATGGGAGTACATGCTGATTACCAGGGACAGGGTATTGGTAGTGAATTAATGGAGGTTATGCTAGATACGTGTGATAATTGGTTGAACATTGAACGCATAGAGTTGGAAGTATATACAGATAATGATGCTGCTATCGCATTATATAAAAAATTTGGATTCGAGATTGAAGGAACGGCTAAACGTTATGCTTTTCGTCATGGCCGATATGCTGATGCCTATTACATGAGTAGGATTTCAGATATTAATGGGAAATTCCAATCTACACTAGAGAGCTAATTTACTTTAGACGTAATTTGACATGGTAAATATAGGGATGAAATTAGATATATTTATTATATCAACTAATGACAAAAATGACGATTTAATTGGATTTTCAGAATGAGTAGATATTTAATTGCCAGCAAGAGTGCTGGCTTTTTATTTAATGTGATTAATGGATGGAATATACGGTTATCAGAGAAACCTCAAGAAATATATAAATAAATTCAAAATGGACAAGGGTGATTTTTAGATATTAAATTATTTACTAATGTCAATTATATAAAAATAGTTACCCCCTTTAGTTATAAGAACATTTCATTATACTTTTTCTAGACTATTATTGATGTGAATTGCGATAAATTACCTTTCAATAATTTAATGTGCTAATTATAAAATAATGTTATTTAACTCAAGGAGAATATATGAATCCAAAGAATGATTTTAAGGCTTTTTCTATTGATAATAATGCTAATGTCATAAGTCAGCAAGGATATGAAGAGAGTGTGGAATTACAAACTGGGTTTCCACCATATTCTATGGCGCCTCACATATTAAATAAGGTATTGCGTCAATCGTCAACCATATCGTCCGTTGTGGCTAATTTCATTGCGACACAATCGGGCGGTGATATTCTAGATGATGGAAATGTAGCTAAACTTACCGAGCAACTAAATAAAGCATTGAAACAAAAGATCACAACAGAAACCCCCAGTGCTTCATTAACTCAGGCAGGTGTTGTTCAGCTTACTGATGTCATTGGTAACAGTGATATATTGGCAGTGACCCAAAAGCTTGCTCAGGAAATAGTAAATTCATTACGTGAAGATATTAATACCAGAGTACCTAATAGCCGCAAGGTGAATGGAAGAATACTGTCGAATGATATTAGCCTCAATGCTGGGGATGTAGGGAGTTATACTAAATCTGAATCTGATGTTCGATATGGTAATAAAAATACAGCTTTAAAATCTGCAAATGGCTGGTGGAAATGTGGTGATACAGGAATAATCTATCAGTGGGGGGTTGTAACAGGGAGCGATAATTATTTGGTTAACTTTCCTATTAGCTTTCCTAGTGCATGTACAACTGTGGTTGCGACAACTGATGGTAGAAGAAAACCTTCGTCTCCGATCTGGGATCGTTGTTTTGTTGAAGTTGGTGATATTACTCGGGTATCTTTTACAGCAACAACTATTGGTGCGTTAGACACTGATTTCCGGTCGCGAGCGGTCCATTGGATGGCTATTGGATACTAAAAGTACATTATTCTTCTGAGGGGTGAATACTGTATAGGGAATAAAAATGGTTTATCAGAATAAGCCGATATTTCCACTACTAACAAAGGTATTTCCCTCATTTCTGATGTTAATTGGCTGAAACTATCAAAGTAAAAATAAAATCATATAGTCTTGACATATTACTGATAAAGCGCTGTCTAAATAGTCAGCGCTTTTAAAATATTGAAAAATTCAATCTGGGATATGAGATATAAAAATAAGTAATGACAAAGTGAAATATTTTAGATGTTGAATATGAGTGACCAGAATATATTTCTGATTGAAATTTGTTGGTTTTTTTCTTGCCTCTAATGATATAAAAATAATTATTCTTCTAAGTTAGAAGAACATTTTATTATTATTTTTATGAATTAAACTATGGCTGCCGTAAATTATGATGGCTTGCTTTAATAATAATTCAATATATAGATAACAATATTTAATCTAAGGGGTATATATGAGTGCTAAGAATGATTTTAAGGCTTTTTCTATTAGTAATGATGCTAATGTAGTGAGTCAAGAGAAATATGAGAAAGATCAGGGTTTGCAGGTTGGGTTTCCGCCAGATAATATTACTAGCAATCTGTTAAACAAAGTATTACGTCAATCGTCAACAATAGCATCTGTCGTGGCTAATTTTATTGCGACACAATCTGGCAGTGATATTCTGGATGATGGCGATGTAGCTAAACTTGCTGAACAATTAAATAAGGCATTAAAACAAAAAATCACAACAGAAGTTCCCAATGCTTCATTAACACAAAAAGGTGTTGTTCAGCTTACTAATGTATTAGGCGATAGTGACACATTAGCTGTTACACAAAAGCTTGCTCAGGAAATAGTAAATTCATTGCGTGAGAGTATTAATGCTAAGGTACCCAACACTCGAAAAATTAACGGGAAAGCATTGTCTGAAGATATCACCATTACTTCTCAGGATATTTTGGGCGGGCAGGCGATTAGTTTAGGTGATAAGGCGGATTTGAATAGCTACAAAACACCGGGAATTTATCATCAAGAGTATGATGCTCATGCCAAAAATGGCCTTAATTATCCTGAATTTCTCGCCGGTGCTCTTGTTGTATTGAAATCGGCTGGGACCGTTCAACGTTATTTTGTCTATAATAGTAGTCGAGTATATACACGTAGTCAGTTTCATGATAATCCGTGGACACCTTGGACTAGAGAATATAATACGTTGAATAAACCTAATGCTGAGGATATTGGCGCATATACAAAAATAGAATCTGATTCTCGATATATTGCGGGAATCCGTAAAGTGAATGGAAAATCTTTAGCTACGGATGTCACTATCACTTCTCAGGATATTTTGAATGGGCAGGCGATTAGTTTAGGTGATAATGTAAATTTGGATTACTGTAAAACACCGGGGATTTATTATCAGGATTATAATGCTCATGCTAAAAATGGCGTCAATTATCCTGAACCGCTTTCTGGTTCGCTGATTGTGTTGAAAGCCGCTGGAATCATTCAACGTTATTTTGTTTATAACAGCAGCAGGGTATATACACGTAGCCAATTCCATGATAATCCGTGGACACCTTGGGCCCAAGAATATAACACATTGAATAAACCGGCTGACAGGGTTATTAGCGGATATACAAAAGCAGAAGTAGATAACCTGGTTAATGCGAAAGGAAATAAAAATACCGCTTTGAAATCAGTGAATGGTTGGTGGAAATGTGGGGAAACCGGGGTGATTTATCAGTGGGGGATCGTGAACTGGGCAGCATATGATACACCGGTTAGTTTTCCTATCCAGTTTCCTAATGCTTGTGTAAATGTTTCGTTGACATTGGGTGATAAGTCTGATTTATCATCATCACATAATGTTGTTGCCAGACAATTGTCTGTGACAGGATTTAGTTATTGGGCATATGAGACTGAAAACTCTGCGTTTTGGTTTGCGGTAGGATATTAATATGTAATTTATAATGTAAAAATAAGTGTTTTTTATTTTTGCATTGCTTCTCAAAACTTGAACAGTTTAAACTGAGTGGCTATTAAAGTCTGAGTTTTGTATTTAACGAGGGTCAGGCTTTTTGATTTTGTTTTTTAATTTATACGAAAATAGTCAATATTCTGATTGATAATAATTTTTTGCTATTTTTATGAACTAGATTATTTTCGGTGTGCATTGCGATAGGTTTATTTTACAATAATTAACTGTGTTTTTTGTAAATAATATTATTCAATTTGAGGATTATATATGAGTGCCAAAAATGATTTTAAGGCTTTTTCTGTTAGTGATAATGCTAATGTAGTGAGCCAAGCGAAGTATGAAGAAAACCAGAGCTTGCAGACCGGATTTCCATCCGATAATATTCCTGCTAATCTATTAAATAAGGTATTGCGTCAATCATCAACCATATCATCTGTGATAGCTAATTTTATCGCGACCCAATCTGGCAATGATATTTTGGATGATGGTAATATAGCTAAACTTACCGATCAACTAAATAGGGCCTTAGAACAAAAAATTGCAACAGAAGTTCCAAATGCCTCATTAACACGAAAAGGAATTGTTCAGCTTACTGATGTCGTGGGTAATAGTGACACATTAGTTGTTACCCAAAAACTGGTTCAGGAAATAATCAATTCATTGCGTGAAAGTATTAATACCAGAATACCAAATACCCGAAAAGTTAATGGGAAAGTATTAACTGAGGATATTAATATTACTTCTCAGGATATCCTTGCTGGACAGGCGCATAGTTTAGGTGATAATGCGAATTTGGATAATTATAAAATACCGGGGATTTATCACCAAGAGTATAATGCTCATGCCAAAAATGGTAATAATTACCCTGAGCAGTTCGCGGGTTCGCTGGTTGTATTGAAAGCGGCCGGGGTTATTCAACGTTATTTTGTCTATAACAGCAGTCGGGTATATACACGTAGTCAATTTCATGAAAGCCCGTGGACGCCTTGGACGCGAGAATATAATACATTGAATAGACCTACTGCCGGAGAGGTTGGAGCATATGCAAAAGCAGAGTCTGATTCTCGATATATTACAGGGCTCCGCAAAATTAATGGAAAAGCTTTAGCTGCGGATATCAATATTACTTCTCAAGATATCTTCGCTGGGCAGTCGATTAATTTAGGTGATAATGCGGATTTAAATAGTTATAAAACACCAGGAATTTATTATCAAGAGTATAATGCTCATGCCAAAAATGGCGCGAACTACCCTGAGCCGTTCGCTGGGTCGCTTATTGTGTTAAAAGCGGCAGGGGTTATTCAGCGTTATTTTGTTTATAACAGTAGTCGGGTATATACGCGTAGCCAATTCCACGATAGTCCGTGGACGCCTTGGGCGCAAGAATATAACTCGTTGAATAAACCCTCTGACAAGGTTGTTGGGGAAAATACGGCAGTAGAATCTGATAATACGTATATTGCTACTAAAGAGGAATTGATACAGCAAGCAGAACATGAGAAGTCTCGGTTATTGATTAAAGCTAATAACCTTGTCGCTCCACTACAAGACTCTGTTGATTTAGGCATTGCCACCGAAGCAGAAAAAGCAGTTCTACTGGAATGGAAGAAATATAGGGTAATGTTGAGCAAAGCTGATATTTCATTGGCTCCTGATGTTGAGTGGCCGGAGCAGCCGAAATAATGATCTGAATAAACAGGTCATTCATACAATGGTTTTATTGATGTTTGTGAGTAAGATATTGAAATATTCAGACTAAAACTTGAAATGAAAAATCTGTAATAAGAAATTTTGGTCTAATAGGCGTGAATTTAAGTAAATCATCTATGTAACAATTTAATATATTAATTGTAAAATAATATCATTAAGTTTAAGGGGGAGATATGACCATAAAAAATGATTTTAAAGCTTTTTCTACTAGTAATAATGCTAATTATGAAGAGACATAGAAATTGGTTAATATGATACCGGTAATTTATTTGGGTGTGTAGGGTATAAGCTAGCACTTATTTATTGGTTAGTCTGATGCAGTAATTCTTTGATAAATGCCCTAAGAATATAGCCAGAATTTAAATATGGATTTTGGCTATATATGAATAATATGGGAAGTGATAAGGAAAAATCTCTGTTAACGGGCCTGAACAAATGGGATTTTTATTCAGGCCATTTTTTGTTGCTATAATTAAAATATTGTAAAATTATATTTTTGATTTAAAGATAAAATAATTTCAGGAAAAAATAAAGATATGAAAAATAATAATTTAGAATGTTGAGTATAATGATTTTAGGGATGTTTTTGATTGCAATATATCGGATTATTTATTGTTGGCAATTATATAAAAATAGTTACTCCTTTTAGTTATAAAAATATTTCATTATTGTTTTTCTAAACTAGACTATTATCGATATGAATTGTGAGAAATCATCTTTAGTGATAGTTCAATATGTTTATTATGAAATAATGTCATTTAATTTAAGGATATGTATATGAGTGCCAAAAATGATTTTAAAGCTTTTGCTATTAGTAATAGCGCTAATGTGTTGAGTCAACAAGGCTATGAAGTATATCCGGAGTTGTTAATTGGGTTTCCAGACAATCAGTATATTCCTAATCACGTATTAAATAAGATATTGCGTCAAACATCAACTATATCATCTGCTATAGCTGACTTTATTGCGACAGAATCTGGCACTGATGTTGTGGATGATGGCAATGTAACCAAAATCACCGCACAATTCAAAAGCGTATTAGAACAAAAAATTGCAAGATGTTGTAATCTTAATGTGAATACTGCAAATAAGGTTGTGAACGGTTGGTGGAAATGCGGCGATACTGGAATAATTATTCAGTGGGGTCTGGCAAGCGGCTCTGTGAATGTAAATGATTACAGAAATTTCCCGATCCAATTCCCTAATACTTGTTTCCAGATTGTTGCAACATATTCTAGTTTCAACAATTACGGGTTAGGAGTTGCTGCTTTACCTATTTCTGCAAGTCAGTTTATTGTAACATGCAGAGATTCTGTAGCATCTTCTACAAATAGTCCAGTAAGATATTTAGCGATAGGATATTAATTATGTATTTTTATAGCGCGAAGACAAATTCATTCTATCCTATAGAATTGGAACAAAATTATATTGCTTCTGGTTCATTGCCCGATGATATTATTGAGGTTAGTCTTGATATTTATCAAGAATACGCCGCGAATAATGCACCAGAAGGAAAATATCGTATAGCAGGTCAGAATGGTTTACCAGAATGGGCAGATATTCCTCCACCAACGAAGGAAGAATTGCAGCAATATGTTGAAAGCAAAAAGCAACAATTTATTTTGGAGGCTAGCCAGAAAATAGCACCATTACAAGATGCTGTTGATTTAGGGATTGCGAATAAAGAAGAGGAAGCGGCTCTATTGGTATGGAAGAAATATAGAGTAATGCTGAACAGGATTGATATTTCACAGGCTCCCGGTATTGAATGGCCGGAACAGCCAAAATAACGAGAATAGTCTGAGTAAGTAGACTATTCATACAATGATACCAGAAGTTGGATATTTTAAATCAAATTGTTATCAAAGTCTGAGTTCTGTATTTAACAGGACTCGGATTTTTTAATTTTAATATCGAATTAGCGGTGCTTGAAGAGCTTATCTAATTCCGTAGCGCGGGCGTAAATAGATGTGCTCGGATTATTCACAGTCGTGTAGAATTTGGCTGCTTATTTCCGGATAACTTCGAGGAAATCAAGAGTTGAAAACACAATTAATCTCCTGAGGAGGAAATGACGAATTAGCAAAAATTCAGGTTGTGATTTTAACTTTAATGTATTTAAAATAATGCTGAAAAATCACCAATAGGAGTAGTGTATGAGAACACTAATAGGTTTTTTGGCATTAATACTGTGTGGTGTGTCATTCCTATCATTCGGTGCGAGCTTTGATTGCGCAAAAGCCACCAGTAAGGCTGAAAAGTTAATTTGTTCGACCCCAGCATTATCCCAAGCTGATGACAACCTATATATTAATTACCTTCAGGCCAAACTGGCCACTAACAACGATGCGGACTTTAAAGCTTTGGTAAAACAGAATTGGGAACTTCGCGAAAAATGCGTGGCAGTTGAATGTCTTCAAGACTGGTATCACCGGTCATCGGAAATGTACAGAAAGATTGCCACAGATAAAGCAACAGAGAACTGTTATAAAGAAAGGCAAAATATTACTCTTGATGGCACATTATTAAGGATCACCTATCCCGGTCCACCAAATTACGAAAGTGTGGAAAACGGGGATAGCCCTGAAACTTATTGGGTGTTGCAACCGGATAAGGCGATAAAATGCGCTACAGGGGCCCCAGAATGGGGGGATCGTAGTCTGATGCAACTGGTGGTTGAGGATGAGTTTTATACCGTGTATCGAAGCCTTATTGGGCACCGCGTGAAAGTAACCGGAACCATTATGTACGCGGTTACTGGACATCACCATACACCGATAATGCTTGAAACCCAACGAATTGAAGCTGCTAAATAATTTGGAAGTAATTAACGCAGGTATTTTGCTGAGCAATATCTAAGATCTAAGGAATGGATCTTAGTCGATTTGGATGAAAAGAATTGGATTGGTTATTAAGATAAACTTCAACAAGGTTTGCTTGGTCAATACTAAACGTATTGCACTCATCTCTATACGGTCTGTATAGATCTAGCTACCCTGATGCATAGAAGAGGAGAAGAAAAATGAGATTACGTTGCATGGCTTATCGTCAAGATGGGGTGTATGTAGCTGCCTGTTTGGATCTTTCTTTGGCCGCTCAGGGTGACAATATAGATGAAGCAGTAAATAAACTCGAAGTCCAGATTGAAGATTATCTCAATGAGGTGAAATCAGAACCTCGGTACGCCAAACAAATGTTAAACCGAAAAGTGCCACTATCTATGTGGTTTAAATATTGGCGAATTGCCTTTCGAATTTTTATGAACAGAAAAGACTGTAGCATGGCTAAAGTTTTTAATGAGCGGTGCGAACCCGCTTGATGTAGGGCAGCGCTATATTTTTTAAGAAATTAACGCCATTGAAATACGCTGAAGTCATTAAAGGACTTACTGCATGCAAGGGCGTGATTAGTGCTGAACAAGTGCAGGCTGAAAACTCATCAGATTATGAGAATAACGAGTGTGTCTCTTATGAAGACGGAGTGTCATACGATATTCTTGAACACGGTAGATTAGGTATTAGGGTAAAGATTCAGTGTGAAGCGTTCGTTAAACAGAGAGAGTTGCAGGGAAAGATATAAGGAATAAAAGAAAAATAGTTTCCAGATATTGAATATAGATTTTTGGATATATTTTGAATATCAAAATGTTGAGCTATGTATTGCTGCCAATTATAAAAAATAGTTAACCTTATAAATTAATAAAAAAGCTGCATTATTTTTTTTCTGAACTAGACTTTTATTAGCGTGAGTTGTAGGGGGATTGTTTTTACAATAATTCAATATGTTGATTATTAAATAATATTATTTAATTTAAGGAAGGTTTATGAATCATAAGAATGATTTTAAAGCTTTTTCTATTAGTGATAATGCAAATATAGTCAGTCAAGAAAAATATGAGGCAAATCAGAGTTTGCAGACTGGGTTTTCACCAGATAATGTTCCCACACACTTGTTAAATAAGGTATTACGTCAAGCGTCAACGGTATCATCTGCCGTGGCTGATTTTATCGCGGCACGATCTGACAATGATGTTCTGGATGATGGAAACATAGTCAAACTCACCGCTCAATTAAATAAAGCATTAGAACAAAAAATTACAACAGATATTCCTGGCGCCTCATTAACACAAAAAGGTGTTGTTCAGCTTACAAATGTAATTGGCAATAGCGATACATTAGCGGTTACACAAAAGCTTGTTCAGGAAGTAATAAATTCATTACGCGAGTATACCCGCGCAGAGATAGATAATCGGATTAAAACAGCTAATGAAATTCCTGTCGGTTCTCCTATTCCGTGGCCGTTGCCCTATCCACCTATCGGCTATCTCACTTGTAATGGTGCATTCTTTAATAAATTACAGTATCCGAAGTTGGCGGAAGTTTATCCTGACGGTAGATTACCCGATTTAAGGGGAGAATTTATCCGGGGCTGGGATGATGGAAGAGGGGTAGATCCATCTCGTTCATTATTATCATGGCAAGAAGGGTCTTATTTGGTACAGGAAATTTATGCGCCTGGTGATAATATTCTTACCTTCTCACTCAATGATCGTGGAAAATTGAAGTGGGATGTTCCCGAAAGTAGCAATATTTCGACAAGAATTAAATGGATTGAAAAGACTCATCTCGGGGAAGCGAGTAAGGATTATATAGGAGTGTCAAGACCTCGTAATATTGCATTTAACTACGTCGTCAAGGCGGGAATAATAGTGACACAAGAATCTATCTTAGATTCAGAAATTGCCATATTAGGTGAAGACGGATTAGCGACTCAAGCCGGCTGGATAAAGGTTTATCATGTTAATCCTTATTCGAGAGAATTTGCTGGAACTAATTTTGAATATGTCGCAAAAGGTGTGGGTTTATCAGCGCGTTCTTACCCTGATGCGCCAGAGCTTCCTGATTCTGATAATATGGCTATTTGTCGCAGTGAAGACGGTAAGCGTTGGGAAATTGTCCCTGACCACCGAGGGAAAATCGTTTACAACAAACAAACCCATGCACAGCAAGAAGTTACTGAACTGGGTGAGCTGCCAGAAATTCTGACATTCAAGAAACCTGATACCGATTACGATCGATGGGATGGTAAAGAGTGGGTGGTTGATAAAGACCTTCTCAGATCCCATCAGATTACGGAAGCAAAGCAACAGCAAGCAGAACTGTTACAACAGGCAAATGAAACACTCTCATTGTTGCAAGACTCGGTTGATTTAGAAATTGCTACCGAAGCAGAAAAAGCCGCTTTGCAGGAGTGGAAAAGATACAGAGTATTACTCGCTCGTGTAGATATTTTACAAACGCCTGATATTGAGTGGCCGGAGATGCCCAAATGAATGAAGTTGGGTAAGAGGAGTTTTACACCAACTAAGCCACAGCCATAAAAAAACCAACCCTAACAGGTTGGTTTTTCTAGGGAAATTTGGTCGGCATGATAGGATTTGAACCTACGACCCCCGACACCCCATGACGGTGCGCTACCAAGCTGCGCTACATGCCGATAATTCCTATTATAGTACTGATTTTTTATCTAAAAGCAAGTGCTGAATTTTGTGACCGATTGATTTTTAAGCATTTAATTAGCTATAAAATGTTTAACCTCGGTTAGTATCTGTAACAATTGCGCCAGATTGGGTTTAGCATCTTTTATTTCGTTGCCTTCCAGGTCATATAGGTAATAGTCACCATTTTTATCCAGGAACAAGGTGTTTTCGCTGGTTGTAATGATTAGGGAACCATCATCACCGGTAATCACCCACGGATTGTCACGCTGTGCTGCAAATAGATCTTGGCCTTGAGAATAATCAGCAGGAGTATTGCTGACATGCAACAAACGTTGCATTAATGTTGTCATAATGTCCTGATGGCTTGTCAGTTTATTAATTGTCTGTGATGGTGTTCCGGGCCAATGAATCAGCAGTGGAACATGCATCTGAGCACGATTAAATCTGCCATTGTTTATCCATCTAGGTGGATGTGTAGCGGCGATTTCACTGTGTTCAGCGGTAATAACAATGACAGTATTGTTCAGTGCATTTTTGTTTTTTAGTGTCTCTAGTACGGTGTTAATTTGAACGTCCAGTGCCGCTCTATTACCTTGGTTGTCAGCTTTATCTAGCCCGTTCATCCTCAAGAAGGAGAACCACGGAGCATTATTATTGGGTAAATTTAGCCATTGCTGCCATTGTTCTACCGTGAATTGGTTGCTTTGATTGACCTCGGTGGGCAATGAATAATCCGAAAGTAATGCATGACGATAAAGCGGAGTATCAAACCCTACAGAAGAGAATAGGCCAAATTGATATCCCCGATGAGTCAGGGCATTAATCAGGGTTGATGATTTACGTCCAGCCAATATTCCATCCAGATAACCAGAAGAAATGCCATAAAACAACCCGAATAGGGCAGTATCATTTTGAATCCCAGTACTGAAATGTTGATTGAACTGAATGTTGGTTTCTCTGAAATGAGAGAGCACAGGCATATTCTCTGTAATATCTCTATTATCCAGTTTATCGACTACCAGTATTAATAGGTTGTATCCGCTTCCTTGATTCTGATAAGTCAGGTCATTAAGTGGATATTCCACTGTCAGCGCGGCAGGATCACCCTGTTGCATAAGGCGGCGCTGATATTCCTGTTGATCGAGTAGACCATGTTTTTCAAGAAATTTACGCGCTGTCATTGGATAGGAGAGCGGCAGGTTAGAACGTTGCATGGTAATCGGACGATAAAAATTAGCATCAGCCCAGATATATATCAAATGGGAAGCTAAAAAAGCCGAAATAAGGACGGCAGCCAGCGGTTTACCAAACCGTTGCCGATTCAGGCTGCGTAGTTTCTGCCAACTCCAGGTGCCAAATAACATCTGTATCAGAAAAATGACTGGAATACAGATGAACATGAGTTGCCATTCTCGCGCGAGTTCCCCTTGATCAGGATTGATCACTAAATCCCATACTAAAGGTGTGAGGTGAAGATGGAAGCGGTTGTATATGGCAATATCGAATATTAATAGTGTCAGCCCGGCCGTGGCGAAAATGGCTGAAAGAAACCTTAGCAGACGCTGTGACATGACAATAAATGTCAGTGGAAACAGGATCAGCAAATAAGCGGCAAAAACAATAAAACTAAAGTGCCCAAGCCAACTCGCCAGAGCATAGACTCGGCCGAACAGTGAGCTCGGCCAGTCAGAAACAAATAGGTAACGACTACCTAATCCAAGACTGAACAGAATATTAAATAGGGCAAACCAATGCCCCCAGCTAATCATTTGGGAAACTTTTTCACGATAACGCTGACGGCTAGTTACCATATTTTGTTTACATTGTCGTCTTAGTTAAAAATTAATGGGCTTTATCTTCGTTTACCGAAGATTTAAGCGCGTGTGCAAACGAGTCAGCAATATGTCTGCGCTGTGCAGGAGATATACTCGTATTGATTAAGTTTGTCACCATATTGCCCAGTACCATTAGAGAAAGGTCTGTTGGCGTACGGTTTCTTTCCAGAACACTAACGAGTTCTGTTAATAAGCGTTCAACGTGTTCGTCACTGTAACGAGATGACTGTGGCATAGATTTAAACTTCCTGAACTAACAAAGCGTATTATCTTACCGTATAGATGCGTGATTTTCCGCTCTTTTGTGGCAAATTAATTCACGGATAAGATTATGTTGCAGTAATAACCTATTTTTAGCAATTTTTTGATATCTGTCAGTAAATTATAGTTGATGGCAGATGACGAAACGTTGTTTCCTTTCGGGGTTTTTTATTGCAGTCGTTTGTTATCGGTGTTTGAATGCGTGTTTAAAAACGCATGAAGTCAGCCGCGAAAGGAGTAGAAAGAATGAGTCTGCAAATAGACCAGATTGCCTTGCATCAATTAATCAAGCGTGATGAACAGACATTAGATGTCGTGTTGCGTGATTCTTTACTCGCCACCGATCAAGTGGTGGAAGATATGATGGCTGAATTACACCGGGTATACAGCGCAAAAAGTAAAGCTTACGGCTTATTTAATGAAGAGAGTGAATTGGCAGAAGCGCTCAGGCATCAGCGTAAAGGTGATGAAGATTTTCTTGGGTTTAGTCGTGCGGCAACAGCACGTCTGAGGGATGAACTGGCGAAATATCCGTTTGCTGAGGGAGGAACGGTCCTGTTTTGTCAGTATCGCTATCTGGCGGTAGAGTATTTATTGATTGCTGTGCTTAATAGCTGTAACAGTATGTCTGTTAACGATAATCTGGATTTAAATACTACGCATTATCTGGATATTCCTCACGCAGATATTGTTGCTCGTATAGATTTGACGGAGTGGGAAACTAATCCTGAATCAAGTCGTTATTTAACATTCCTGAAAGGCCGGGTAGGGCGTAAAGTTTCAGATTTCTTTATGGATTTTCTTGCCGCCAGTGAAGGTATGAATGCTAAGGTTCAGAATAAAGGCTTGTTACAAGCAGTTGATGATTATTGTGAATCAGGTCAGCTTGATAAGAATGAGCGTCAGGCGTATCGCCAGCAAGTATACAGCTATTGTAATGAACAATTGCAGGCGGGAGAGGAAATCGAAATTAAAGAGTTGTCTCAGGCATTACCTGCGTTTGGAGAACAGAATTTTCAGCAGTTTTCTCAGGAGCAGGGATATGAATTGGAAGAGAGTTTTCCGGCAGATCGCAGTACGTTGCGTCAGCTAACTAAATTTGCCGGCAGTGGTGGCGGGTTAACAATCAATTTTGATGCGATGTTATTTGGTGAAAGAATTTTTTGGGACCCGGCAACGGATACTTTAACCATTAAAGGTACGCCGCCAAATTTACGTGACCAGTTACAGCGCCGTAGTGGTGGTCATTAAGAGTGGTGGTCATTGAGGCCAAAAAATAAATAACGCCGCATTTGCGGCGTTATTTACTCGGCGTCCCGAAAAGCTCGGCTGTGGCTAATTAAGCACGCAGGAAGTCAATGTGTGCCAGTTTTGGTTTAAACGGATGGCGCTGTACAGCCTGCACTTTAACTTTAGTCTCTTTACCGTCGATAACCAGGGTCAGAACTTCGCTATAAAATTCAGCTTTGTGTTCCATATTGATAACCTGATCGTGATCCAGTTCAATAGAAACTGGCTCTTGGTTGCCACCGTATACGATAGCTGGAAACTTGTTAGCTCTACGCAGGCGGCGGCTCGCACCCTTACCCTGCTCTTTGCGTACTTCTGCATTAATAGTAAACATTGTTTTTTCTCTTTAAGAAGAAAGTAAACCCTGCTACAGGCGACCCAGCAGCAGGTTCGAGATTTGGCTTAACATTTAACATAGTAGCATAGTGTCAAGCGGGCGGCATTCTAGCGAAAAATGGCGGTTACAGCAAATAGAATAGGTCAATCGGAACCTATTAATATAATTCGTCTGCTCGTCGAAAACGCCCTTGGTAATCAAAGATTTTTTCACGAATCTGCCAGAATCGACCTTTTTTACGAGCGACAACAAAATCAGGATGACGCAATAGAGGTTGCTGGTGAACGATATCTGAAGCTGTTTTCCAGTTAAAAGGTATAGCCGGAGCACGCTGATGTTGACGAAGAAATTGGTACTCAAAGAGCCGTCGTTGGGCAGGAGTTGTCAACCGAAAACGTTCGGCAACATCAGCACCATCTTCATCGTAATAGATGATTTTCAGCCATTCTCCTTTACTGTCAATTTCAGGGATGAGCTGCATACCACCACAACGCAGCACCAGAGCGTCTTTGAGTTTCAATGCGGCTTTCAGCATATCGTCGGGATCAACCAGCACTTCTTGGCAACTGTGGCAATGCCGTGCGGCGATATCATTTTCTGCACCGCAATGAGGGCAAAGTTTAAAACGAAAACGGAACTCACATTGACGGCGTTTGCCGTATTGATCCTTTTCCCAACCCTGACAGCGGCGGCCGAAGTGTTCAATAATTTCACCGTCGGAGGTGCATTTTCCCCAAAATATATTGGCGAAGTTGCAGATAGGGCAGAATACTTGAACCGGTTGGTTCTGTTTATCCGGTTTATTGCTGCCAACTTCTGGTGTGTAGAGATCGTGAGGATTTCCTGCATAATCGAGAATCAGGCAATCTTTTTTGCCGGGAAATAATCGTAAACCACGACCGATAATTTGCTGATATAGACTGACGGATTCAGTAGGACGCAGAATGGCTATCAGATCAACATGGGGAGCATCAAATCCAGTTGTCAATACGGCGACGTTAACCATATAGCGCAATTGCTGAGTTTTAAAGGCTTCGATGAACAGATCGCGATCAGTGGTTGATGTATCGGCGCTGACTAATGCAGCTTGGCCGGAAGGGAGTAATTGAAAAATCTCTTTGGCATGTTCGACAGTTGCCGCAAAAAGCATAACGCCTTTGCGATCAGCGGAATATTCAATGACTTGTTTTATAATATGAGGTGTGATGCGTTTTTGTCGTTTGATTTCGTGATTTAAATCAGTTTCATTGAAAATACCTTGTTGACTGGAGCGAACTTGGCTGAAATCATATTGCATAACCGGCATATCTAGCCGCTTTGGGGGGACAAGGAAACCGTGTTTAATCATATAACGTAGGGGCAATTCATATATGCAATCACGGAAAAAACAGTTTTCATCACCACGGATCATTCCGTGATAGTGATATTGATATATCCAGCCGATAGCCAGTCTATAAGGTGTTGCTGTTAAGCCAAGAATACGTAGTTGAGGGTTATTTTGCCGAAGGTGATGAATAATTTGCTGATATTGACTGTTTTCATCATCACTGATACGGTGACATTCATCAATTATCAGCAACGAGAATTGATTGTCAAAATGCTCAAGATTACGGGCGACAGATTGAACACTACCAAACACCACTTTTCCTGCGCTTTGTTTTTGCTGCAATCCGGCGGAAAAAATATCTGCGGGTAAACCGTATGCGCAATATTTGCTGTAGTTCTGTGCAACTAATTCTTTTACATGAGCTAATACTAATACTTTCCCACGCGCTAATTTTGCCAGTTCAGCAATAACCAGGCTTTTACCTGCTCCCGTTGGTAATACAATGATTGCAGGTTCATGATGGTGCCGGAAGTGATTAACAGTGGCATCCACAGCTTCTTGCTGATAGGGACGTAAAGTAAAAGTCATGATCGTTCCGTAACAGAAAAATATTCGTAAAAGAGTAACATTTTTCTTATTAATTTGCTGTGGGCGGAAGTCAAGGTAAGATAATTATCTGATTGAGAGAAACTATAACTGGTTATAACAAATAGATAATTGTTGTTCATAGTAAACATGGTTATGATTAGCTTTCAAATCTTTTGGGTTAATTTCACATCTTCTTTTTTGGTGGCACTGTTTGGTGGCACTGTTTGGTGGCATTGTGTTGTAGTGCCGAGGTAGTGCCAAAATAGTAGTGGATTATGTTCATATTTAAATTAATTAATACAGGTGTCTTCATCCATGCGATTGGATAAATTTTTGTCACAACAGCTTGGTATCAGTCGGAATGACGTAGGACGCGAGCTGCGTGCGGGGCGTATCACTGTTGATGATGAGATTATAAAAACCGGAGCTTATAAATTAACTCCAGAGCAACAGGTCATGTTTGATGGTTCGTTATTGGAACAGCAGCAAGGGTCTCGTTATTTTATGCTAAATAAACCGCAAGGGTATGTCTGTTCCACTGATGATCCGATAAATCCGACCGTTCTCTATTTTATTGATGAATCGGCAGCGCATAAATTACATACGGCTGGTAGGTTGGATATGGATACCACCGGTCTGGTTTTGCTAACCGATGATGGTCAATGGTCTCATCGCATTACTTCCCCAAAACATCATTGTAAAAAAACATATCTAGTTACACTTGAATGCCCGGTTGCAGCAGAGACGGCAGATAAATTTCTTGCAGGTGTTCAACTTAATGGTGAAAAGACACTGACAAAACCCGCCCAACTGGAAATTCTGGAACCTCAAGTTGTTCGCCTGACGATTAGTGAAGGGCGTTATCATCAGGTAAAACGTATGTTTGCCGCAGTAGGTAATCGGGTAACAGCGCTTCATCGTGAACGAATCGGCGAAATCATCTTAGATCCTGAATTGGAGCCAGGAGAGTATCGGCCATTGACTAAGCAAGAAATTGCCAGTGTCAATGTTCCTTGAATTCTAGTTTTAGTTAATTATTTTAAATTATTGGAGCAATATACGTGCAACAACAACGATCATCCTATTTAGGACTGATTTTAATTCTTGGTCTGCTTTCTATGTTAATGCCTCTTGCCATTGATATGTATTTACCGAGTTTACCGACTGTTGCCGAAGATTTCGGTGTAGATAGCGGGCAGGTTCAGATGACGCTGAGCAGTTATATTCTTGGTTTTGCTATCGGTCAGATGATATATGGTCCAATGGCTGACAGTTTGGGGCGTAAGCCGGTTATTCTGGGTGGGGTTGCTGTATTTGCTCTAGCTTCGGCTGCATGTGCAATGGTTCAGAATATCGATGATTTTATTTATATGCGCTTTTTGCATGGTTTCTCCGCAGCCGCCGCAGGGGTTGTCATTAATGCGCTAATGCGAGATTTGTTCACCAAAGATGAATTCTCGCGCAGCATGTCTTTTGTAATATTGGTAATGACTGTTGCTCCATTAATTGCTCCAATTCTTGGTGGCATGATAATGATTTGGTTCACATGGCATGCTATTTTCTGGAGTATTGCGGTAACTGCTGTTATTACCGTATTCCTCGTTGCTTTCTTTATCAGAGAGACTTTGCCAAGAGAGAAAAGACAAAAATTTCATCTTCGTACAACTGTAAATCAGTTTATTATGTTATTTCGCCAGCGCCGTGTATTTTGCTATATTCTTGCCAGCAGTTTTTCATTTGCGGGAATGTTTTCTTTTCTCAGTGCAGGGCCATTTGTTTATATTGAGTTAAATGGTGTTTCTCCTCAGCACTTTGGTTATTACTTTGCGCTTAATATTGCATTTATGTTTGTAATGACGACAATAAATAGTCGCTATGTCCGACGTTTTGGTGCGTTGAAGATGATGTATTTTGGTTTGAGTGTGCAGTTTGTGATGGGGATCTGGTTGTTACTGTCTACCACACTCGATTTTGGCTTTATTGCTTTGGTCATCGGTGTTGCAGCTTATATATGTGGTATTTCTATGATTACATCTAATGTCATGGCGGTGGTTTTAGATGATTACCCACATATGGCCGGAACGGTGTCTTCATTTGCGGGTACAATTCGTTATGGTATTAGTGCCTTGGTTGGTGCATTACTTGCCATGTTACCAGCCCAAAATGCTTGGCCAATGGTTGGCTCTATGGTTTTATCTGTTATTTTAGCTGTGCTGTTTATTATGTATACAAAAAAGAGTCGGTAAATAAAAACAGAAGGCTGTTTTCATGTGCAGCCTTTTCTTTAAAAAGAAAATTATTGTAGGCGAAAAATATTTTTGATGATATTTTACGGTTATAATTTTATGAGAGATTATTGAGTAACCATTTTATTCTAAAATGTATATCTTCTTTCATTGATATATTCTTGATTGATAGGAGTAAGGTTTAATTTATTGAAGATGATAAATTAAATTATATTGTTATGATATTTTTGTTATTTTAATATTTACCATTAGGCAATGAGACTATAATAAGTTTGTGGTATCAGTAGCATTTTCTGTATCACTGGAATTATCATTAAAAACGATAATTTTATTAAAGAGAGTATTTTTCCTGAATATTTCGGGGAATTGAAAATTGGTTGTGCTTAATAGCTATAAATAGTGGTGCTGATCTATTTATGGCGAGGCGAAACTATTGTTGTTTCATTGTTTTTTTATTATTGCTGTTGTGTTTTGTTGATTTTTGTATTCCCGTTGGGCTAACAGGCTAACTTTTGACTGTAAGGAAATTCCGAAATGTTCTGCCATGAGAATAAGTTGTTGTTGATGCATTGATAGTAATTATAAGTCTTTGTTGTATTTTTGTTAAATTAACAAATATTAAATGGCGTTATTATTAGGTTGTCGTTAATTATACCTTATAAAACACATTGTTATCTATTTGTTTTTACAGTTCTTATTTGATTTTTATGTTAAAGTGTTGAGTTGAAAAAATAAAATATGTAAACAATCATTAAACATAAAGTTGGGTTTTTGCATAAAAATTAGTTGAGTTTTCTTTAAAAAAAGTATAAATATATGAGAAATGAGAGATTGATCTCACTTTTTCTAAGGTGAAATTTGGAATTAATGTAATACTATAAACACAAATTTAACTTTTCGTTTACCTTTTTTGGGGGTTAGTTATTCGGTTTTGGCGAGTAGAACACCTGAAGATAGCCGCTAACTTTAACTTTTGTATCTATGTTCTTTCAGGTAGGAATGATTCGTGAATAATATTCAGCTTTCGGTAGTACATCGGCTGCCGCAAAGTTACAGGTGGTCACCCGGTTTTGTGGGTATCAAAGTTGAGCCACTTCCGGTTGATGAAGTGAATGCAGAGAGCAGCCTGATGGGGTTGAAGTTACTCAGCCACGAGGACGGGGCTGCGTGGAATGTTATGCAAAAATTGCAGCAATCACTTGCTGATATGCAAATCGGAAGCACTGTGATTGAGTTGGAAGGTCAACCGTGCTTATTTATTAATAGTGAAGATGAAAGTGCGGTTATGTGTCGTTTGAAGACACTTGGCGCTGCCATTGCTGAAAAGATAACTGCGCTTTATCCATTCTGATATAAACGCGAAAAGCGCTTCCTTTGATGGAAGCGCTTTTTTGTAGGCAAGGGAAAAATTTTTAGCCGTTAGGCACTAGGTTATTACTGATGACTCGGCGACCGCCGTAATAACGTTTGCTCCAGTATGTGCTGCTTAACTTGGAAACGACGACACCATTGCTGGTAGAAGCATGGACGAATTGGTCATTGCCAACATAGATGCCAATATGCCTGGTACGGGTACCTGTCTTAAATAAAACTAAATCGCCAGGGCGCAGCTTTGAGCGGTCGATTTTTTTGCCAATATTTTGTTGTTCAAATGTTGAACGTGGCAGTTCCATACCAAACTGATCACGGAAAGTACGTTGAACAAAGGCAGAACAATCTATACCGCGTTTTGTATCGCCACCGAGTCGATAGGCAACGCCCTTCCAGCCATTGTATTGGCTAAGAATTTTAGATTTTATGTCCAGATTACGAACAAGCGCTTCGAATTCATCCTGAGACGCTTGAAGTAAGAAGCCGTTCTTACCGTTTACTGCATGCGTATCAGTTTGTGTGTTACGAAACCTTGATGAATCTGGCGAGCTGCACGCGGATAAAGTGATCGCTACGAACAGCGCGGGTATCAGCCGCGTAATGTATCTCAGAGCCGGTTGAGACTTGACCATTATTTTTGTTTTCCCTTGCTATCCTTACCTTAGTTGGTCGCTATTATTGAAAAATATCAAACGCTTCGAAGCCTGGTGTTAGAAAAAACAATGAGTAAACAACGCGCTTGGTGGAAAAACGCGCCTGATGCCACGTTTTATAACGATATTTACAATAAATGTCATTCAGACCGAGAGTACAGAAACAATCAGGAAAAGGCGAGTATTTAATGACATAATTTACAAAAAATTAGATTTCTAAGTAGGAGAGATCAGGGATGTTGCTAATTTATGTTATTTATGTGGGTTTTATGAGCTATTGGGAAGGTTAAATATCTCCCCAATATTATTCGGTAAAAAGAGTTTAAGGGAAAGATCTTAAATTGGGCGACCAATTTGTGGCAGATTCTTATCCAGCCAGTTAATCATGATATCACTTAATGGTGTTAATAGTAGCCAACTTGTTCCGATTAGCACCAGTGATAAAGAGCCGACGGCAATATCAGTAAACCAATGCGCTCCCGCCATGATACGAGGTAATGCAAAGATTACCATGATCAATAATGCGGTACAGAATGTTCTGCCTGAGATATAGCGAAGGATAAAGCAGCTAAAAATCAGGAGCATTAATCCGTGATCGCCTGGAAAGCTATCGCCTGATGCATCTTTTGTTGCCAGATTGGTCATTTCGCTAATACGATTGATATGATCAAAGGTTAATGTTGGACTTGGACGGATAACCGGGAGTAGATGACCGATTTGGTTAAGTATAACTGCGCTTATTATCATGACCAAACCAATCATGAATAATCTGCGTTTGCCATCGTAATTCTGTTTACGAAAAGCGTTGTAATATAGTAATCCCATACATAAAAGCGAAATGGCATCGAAAGCCCTGATATTCACAAATGCTACAAATTCTGTGAATATTGAACCTGGGATTAATTTCTCATTAAAGAAGTAGAAGATTGCAGAGTCGATTTTGAACCAAAAACCGTGCTGTTCTGGTAAATACCAAGAGAGAAACAGAGTAATCCCCAACAGGTTCAATATAAATATGGTAAATGAGTGACTGCGTGTCATGGGAGACCTATTTGTTAAAAATAAAATAAGTGGTAACTGAACTTACAATTATGTCGGTTAATATAACAAATATTGAGTAATAATGTCACAATTCTTAATCATAAGTTAATTTGTTGTTTTTTTATCTACTTTGTGCTTTTTCCTTCATTTTTTATTTACTTTGGCAACTATATCTGTCCAATTCTGCGGGTTTTTATTGAGTGATGTTGTGGTGTTTAAGGTTGTAAATTCTTAATTTATTGATAATTATCTCTGATAATTCTAATATTGGAAGATATAAATATCTTAATCAGCTTTAATCGCTAAAAATCATAAATAAACAACGAAAATAGCCGTTACCAATACATAGACTCATAAATTTTTACGATTTCTAGGTTGATTTCATTTTTGGAAATCGCAGCGAATGATGTTGTTTTATGGTGAGGGTTTTATGTCTATGTTCCGGGTTATGATAGGTTGCTTTTTTCTGATGATTCCTAGTGTTGTCAATAGCGGATCAGAAACAACATCAAATACAGGGATTATTCGCTTTTCAGGTGCGATCGTTGAATCACCGTGTCGTTTTGACTGGCGTGATAACTGGGCTGACACTACTTGTTGGCGAAAGGGACATAAAATTACCCAACGACGAAAGCTCGATTTGCAAAATGATATTTATTTTTATTTACCACACCAAATGGGGGTAACAGAGATTAAATGGATAAAAGGAAAAGATAAAATCGGTGTTGTTACAATTTTCTATAATTGATGTTAAGAAAAATTTTAGAAGAGGAGTAAGGATTTTATTTGTCATTGCTAAAATGAATGAGTGACAAATTTATGTTGTATTTTATTTGAGAATTTAAATTATCTCTAAATGCTAAAGGGAAAGTAGGTGACTGATTTAATTAATGGAATAGGTAAAGTGAGTTACCCTGTTTTATCTTGGGCAACTCAGAATTAGCTACTATTGTTAATCACAACGTCCCATATAGCGACGTTCTGCAATATGAATACGGATTTTTTCCCCGCTACTGATATATTCAGGTACTTGCACGGTGAGTCCGGTGCTCATTTTGGCAGGTTTTGTCCGTGCACTGGCTGAAGCGCCTTTAATTCCAGGAGCCGTTTCTTCAATAACCATATCGACTGTCTGTGGCAGTTCAAGGGCAATGACTTGTCCCTCTATTGTCAGAACTTGCATACCCGGCAGGCCACCTTCGGGAATGAATAACAACTCTTCTTCGATTTGTTCCTTTTTAAAGTGATAAGGTGTGAAATCTTCATCATCCATGAAAACATATTCATCACCATCAATATAAGAAAAGTTAACGCTACGACGAGTCAGGCTGATCGTATCAAGGATATCATCGCCTTTGAAACGTTCTTCCACTTTCTGGCCGGTGCGGATATCAGTAAAGCGCATTTTATATAATGTGCTAGCTCCCCGGGCGCTTGGTGCTTGAATATCAATGTCTTTGACTAGCAGTAATTTACCATTATAACTGACGGCACTACCGCGTTTAATTTCGTTGGCTTTAGCCATATGTAACCTTCCATAAAACTGCAAGAGAATAATCGGCGACAAAATTACTCGCAGTCAGGGCATTAGGCAAGCAGGGATTAAAAAACCCCGCTGTTTTTTTTACATTGGGGTTGTAGTAAGAATGTTTTATATCAACGATACACAGGTAATAAATCAAGGGAGGACAAAATATGAGCTATAGCATTTATCAGACCAAACAGGATGACAAACCCAATAAGGAATTTTCCTCCTGGCGCTCGGTAGCTGGCTTCAGGGAAGCGCTGACGACTTGCCCGAGCCATGAGCGCTGGAATAATGACAGCCCAGATAGTTGCAGCAAATCCAGCGAAACCAATAGCGTATAGAAAACCATTGGGTAACAGCAAAGCTAGCGCTGTTGGTGGAATGAATGTCACTAATGCAGATTTTAACCGATCGGTATTGTTATCTTTAAAACCGAAGAAGTCAGCTATGTAATCAAATAGCCCTAAAGAGACACCAAGAAATGAACTTGCTAGTGCCATGTAAGAAAAGGCATTTAGAAACAGGTGAACGGCTTCGCTATTTGTTGTGTTATCCATGTGTTTTAATAAAGCATCGATATTCCCGCCATCAGCAATAATCTGTTTGAATACTTCGCGTGGAATATTTCCCTGAATAACATATTGCCACAGGATATAAATAGCTAATGCGATTAATGTACCCAATAACAGGCTGCGAATAACGGCTTTGCTGTCTTTATGATAATATTTTACTAAACTTGGGATGTTGCCGTGATATCCGAATGAAACCAATAAATAGGGCAGAGCGGCTAAAGCATAAGGCATATAATTTGTTGCTGTGTTATTTGATATGGCATCCGTCTGATTAAACAGGATGACATATTTAACTTCGGTAAACATGCCGCCAACGGACATAAAAAAAGTAATCACCATACCGCCTATCAAAATTGTGCTCAGACGATCGACAGCTTGAGTCGATAACCAGACAATAAATGCAACAACAAAGGCAAAAATAAAGCCCGCATTTGCCTGCGATATTGAGAGAACATCTTTAAAATTGTGGGCAATAATTGAGCCACCCGCTGAAATATAGGCATAGGTCAATATATAAAGCACGAATGCAATAGAGATACCATTGATGGCATTCCATCCTTTACCGAGTAAATCTTTAGTCATGGTATGGAAGCTGGCGCCTGATGGATAGTTCAGGTTGGTTTCTAGTATCATCAAGCCGGAAAAATACATGCACACCCATGTGTAAATCAGCAGAATAATTGAGCCAGTAAACCAGACTCCAGAAGTTACCACAGGAGTAGAGAACATTCCTGCACCGACAGCAGTTCCGGCAATTATCATTGCACCTCCCAGTATGGGAGGGCGCTTTAAACTTTGGGTTGTCTCAATGGACATATTTAACTCCTGCTGGTATATTGTTTCTTTGTACTAGCTTAAAGATACATTTTTGTCTATAGAGTGTAAATAGATGTCATAAAGGATTATTTGAAATTGAACTAACATAAGTTAGTTCATTCGGTCAGATAAAATTTATTTTCTTGCCACATTTTTATTGCATTCCGACTGGCTTCAAAATGAGGTTCAGGAAGATTATCGGGATTGCACCACATAAGTTGTTCACATTTTTCTGGTTCCATCAATTTCGGTTTATCTCCTGCATGTTTTGCCAGTAAACACACCGAAATAGTATGTTTTCCTTCCTGTTGATAAGTTTGAAGGTTATTGCAAATCCCGTAGACTTTTGGTGACTGAATTGTCAGACCTGTTTCTTCTGCAATTTCACGGATTGCACATTGCTCAAAAGTTTCTCCTGCATCAACATGACCACCAAAGATTGACCAGTATGGTGCATGTTTACTGCTGCGTTTTCCTAGTAATACTTGTCCATGTTCATTTACAATAACAACGCCAACACCCACAATGACAGACATCTGGTTTATTCCTTCATCTAAATTTCAGCAAATTTGCATTTCATTTTGAGAAAAACTCAATGCTATTCTTATCCGTAAATTAGTTTAAGGCAACGATCAATAAAGTACGGAATTTAACTGAAACGATTCAATTTTAGTGATATAAAGTGGTATAAATAGAACTGAAAATTCGTAGTAATGATGATTATCTACTTAGGAGACATCGGGCAAATATGAGCCGTAGAGTTGCCACTATCACCCTAAACCCTGCTTATGATTTAGTGGGGTTGTGCCCGGAAATCGTCAAGGGGGCGATCAATCGAGTGCAAACCGCCGGACTACATGCTGCGGGAAAAGGCAATAATGTTGCTAAAGTTTTGCGCGACTTAGGTATTGATGTCACGGTGAGTGGTTTTTTGGGTAAGGAAAATCAGGAAGGATTTCAACAATTCTTCAATGAAAATGGTATGGTTAATCGTTTTCATTTAGTACCGGGCAGAACACGGATTAATGTCAAATTGACAGAAGGAAGCGGTGAAGTGACAGATTTTAACTTCTCTGGTTTTTATGTCGGTGAAGCTGAATGGTCAGGATTTGTTAATGATTCGCTTTCATGGCTTGGGCAGTTTGATATGGTGGTTGTTAGTGGAAGCTTACCTGCTGGTGTCTCTGCTGAATCGTTTACTGACTGGATGACTTGTCTGCGTCAGCTTTGCCCTTGTATTATTTTCGATAGCAGTCGTGAAGCATTGGTTGCAGGATTAAAAGCATCCCCTTGGTTAGTTAAGCCGAATCGCCATGAGCTTGAAGTATGGGCAGGGCGCCTGTTACCTGAGTTATCCGATATCATCATGGCTGCGCACCAACTTAGGGATCAAGGAATTGCTCATGTTGTCATATCCTTGGGTGAACAGGGGGCATTATGGGTTAATGCTTCTGGAGCATGGTTGGCAAAACCACCATATTGTAAAGTCGTCAGCACTGTTGGGGCTGGTGATTCAATGGTTGGTGGTTTGGTTTATGGTTTGCTGATGCGAGAATCCAGTGAACATACATTGCGGTTAGCGACGGCTGTATCTGCGCTTGCCGTTAGCCAGCCTAATGTAGGTATCAGTAATCGCCCCGAATTAGCGGCCATGATGGCTAACGTTGAACTGATACCCGTTGAATGATGCTTTAATTAAAGAATCATTAATGTTGTTGTAATTTTAGCCAGGCAATTTCTTGCGGCCAAATATCTGGGTTTATCGTTTCAAGGATGAGTGGAATACCATCAAAACGAGCATCTTTCATAATATAACTGAAAGGTGTTTTGCCAATATTTCCTTCTCCAAGGCTATGATGTCGGTCAACACGGCTGGCGAATTCACTTTTGGCATCATTTAAATGCATTCCGCATAGATATTGAAAACCAACAACTTTTTCAAACTGTTGAAAAGTTTGTTTACAAACATCGTCCGTACGTAAATCATAGCCAGCAGCAAAGGCGTGACAGGTATCAATACAGACACCCACTCGGCTTTTATCTTCAACTCCGTCAATAATTGCCGCCAGATGTTCAAATTTGAAACCCAAATTAGTGCCTTGACCTGCCGTATTTTCGATAACAGCAGTGACTTCCTGGGTTTTATTGAGAGCAATATTGATAGATTCTGCAATACGTGCCAGGCATTTATCCACATCTATTTTATTGAGATGGCTGCCAGGATGAAAATTTAATAGATCGATCCCTAATTGTTCGCAACGTTGCATCTCATCAATAAAAGCTAGCCGGGATTTTTCCAGAGCTTCACTTTCTGGATGGCCGAGATTAATCAGATAACTGTCGTGAGGGAGAATTTGCCGACGGCCATATCCATAACGTTCACAATTTTCTTTAAATTTATCGATAACATCAGCGGATAAAGGTGGAGCATTCCACTGGCGCTGATTTTTTGTAAATAGGGCAAAGGCGGTAGCTTTTAATTCGTGCGCCCGGATAACCGCTTGATCAACTCCGCCGGCAGCGCTGACATGTGCTCCAACAAATTTCATATTTTTCTCCTTCCTACTTTACGTCATTATGACATTGTTCAATCACTCAATGAACCTTAAGAATGGAAAGGTTATATGTTGCTGAAATTTTTCCGTGCGGATTTTGATTAACCAAACAAATGTTGAATGCCCAGATTTATCAAAAAACCACCCGCCATCAGCCAGACAAATAAAATTAGAGCTAATAAAATGGGTTTAAATCCGGCCTGACGGATGGCGCTCACATGAGTCGTTAAACCCAATGCCCCCATTGCCATAGTAAGCATAATAGTATCGATATTAATCAGAAAATGAACTATTGCGGCAGGTAGTAAATTGAAAGAATTAAAACCCGCTATTGCAATAAACATCACCGCAAACCAAGGGATAGTCATTGGTGTTTTTTCCTGACGGTTTTTTCCATTTTTAGTGCTGGCTCGGCTAATGTAACGGGATAATAACAACAGGAATGGCGCCAACATCATAACCCTGAGCATTTTACTGATAACGGCTGCGTTTTCCGTTTGATCGCTAATCGCATGTCCAACAGCAACAACTTGAGCAACTTCATGAATGGTAGAGCCGGTAAAGATACCGAAAGTTTCCTGAGTAAGTGGTAACCACTGATAATACTCATTGAGTTGATAAAACCACGGATAAATGAAAATAGCGATAGTGCCAAAGATGACAACTGTCGATACCGCAACAGCAACTTTACTGGCAGGGGCGTTTACTACCGGCTCTGTTGCCATAATAGCTGCTGCGCCGCAGATACTGCTACCAGCGCCAATTAGTATTACCGTTTGTTGATCTAATCCAAAGAGTGATTTGCCTAGCCAGATTGCAATAAAGAAAGTGGAGGATAATATCACTGCATCAATCAGAAGGCCGGTAATACCAACATCGGCAATTTGTTGAAATGTCAAACGAAAACCGTAAAGAATAATACCTGCTCGCAAGAGATAATGTTTTGAGAAATGAATACCCTTATCACAATAAGGTTTAAGTAAAGGGTAGACAGTATTACCGGCAATAATCCCCGCGAGGATCGCCAGTGTTAATGTGCCCAGTCCCATATTAATAAACCACGGGATATTTCCGGCATATATTGAAATTGAAGTCAGTATTGCCGCCAATATTAACCCTGGTATTAATTTAATTCCGGGGATAGATGATTGTTTGTTGAATCTTTCAGCACGAATATCAGACATAGATGTTTCTCACTTTGCTTATATGTTTTAAACATAAGCATATAGCAGACTAAGTTATCATTAAAATTGATAATATTTTTATATGTAATCTGAAAAAGTGGTAAAAAAGAGGATTTTTGTTAAGTTGTTTATTACTGTATAAAATTAAAACAAGCTAACTTTGACTGACACCATATTTTGCGGGGCAATATGCACATCACATTGAGGCAGTTGGAAGTTTTTACTGAGGTATTGAAAAGCGGTTCAACGACGCAAGCTTCTCAGCAATTGGCGTTATCTCAGTCCGCAGTGAGCGCCTCATTAACGGATCTGGAAAACCAGCTTGGCGTACAGCTTTTTGATCGGGTAGGAAAGCGGTTGGTGACTAATGAACATGGCCGCCTCCTTTATCCCAAGGCTTTGGCGTTGCTAGAGCAGGCAGGGGAAATTCAGCAGTTATTCAAACAGGAGTTGGGAGCGTTACGTATCGCTGCCAGTAGTACCATTGGTAATTATATGTTGCCGGAAATGCTGGCAAATTATCGTCACGATTTTCCTGATACGCCGTTAGAGTTAAATATCAGTAATACGCAGGATGTGATCAATTCTGTGCTGGAATTCCGTGTTGATCTTGGTTTGATTGAAGGTCCCTGTCATAGCCCTGAGTTGATAACTCAGCTGTGGATGGAGGATGAGTTGGTTGTTTTTTCTTCTCCCGAAAATCCGCTAGCTAAGCAGGATTTAAAATTGGATGATTTAGTTAAGGCATCATGGATATTAAGGGAGAGCGGATCGGGTACACGAGAAGTGCTGGATCATCTGTTGTTTGCCCGTTTACCTGGGTTCAAGATTTTGATGGAATTGGGAAACTCTGAAGCGATAAAGCATGCGGTCAAATTTGGTATGGGTATCAGTTGTTTATCCAGACGAGTCGTTGCGGAACAATTGCAAAATCGCACTTTACTGGAGTTAAAAGTGCCAGGATTAAGACTTTTCAGAGTATTGTACCTAATTCATCATCGGCAAAAGCACATGTCTAACGCATTGCAAAAATTGCTCAGTTATTGCCGGTAAGGTTTACGTTCTGTCTAAAATCCAAAATTAGCTGTGTTACTTATAATTTTCTCTAAATTATGAAGGTATCTTATAACAGCGCTTCCTCGCTATTTTGATAGTGAGGATTTGTTACAATCCGCCATCAGATTTATTCGCAGCTAACAGGAACAGAATGTCTCAACAACAAAAAAGTGTTTCCGGGAAACCAGTAGCGCAACATTTGCGACGTGAATTGAAAGCTCGGCATCTGGCGATGATTGCCGTTGGCGGATCAATAGGCACCGGGTTATTCGTGGCTTCAGGTGCGACAGTTTCACAGGCAGGGCCTGGCGGAGCATTACTTTCCTATGCATTAATTGGTTTGATGGTTTATTTCCTGATGACCAGTTTGGGTGAATTGGCCGCTTATATGCCGGTTTCCGGCTCTTTCTCAACGTACGGTTCCAAATATGTTGAAGAAGGGTTTGGTTTTGCCTTGGGTTGGAACTATTGGTACAACTGGGCGGTGACTATCGCGGTGGATTTGGTTGCTGCTCAATTGGTTATGGGGTACTGGTTGCCGGATATGCCGGGTTGGATCTGGAGTGCACTATTTCTCGCGCTGATTTTCCTATTGAATTTTATTTCAGTGAAAGGATTTGGTGAAGCTGAGTACTGGTTCTCTTTAATTAAAGTCAGCACGGTTATTGTTTTTATTGTGGTCGGATTGCTGATGATAGCCGGTATCATGAAAGGGGCAGAAGGTGCCGGGTGGCATAACTGGACTGTGGGTGACGCGCCTTTTGCCGGTGGCTTCGCAGCCATGATTGGCGTGGCGATGATAGTTGGGTTTTCTTTCCAGGGAACCGAGCTGATTGGCATTGCGGCGGGTGAATCAAAAGATCCGGCGAAAAATGTTCCTAGTGCTGTACGTAAGGTATTCTGGCGTATTCTGCTGTTCTATATTTTTGCAATCCTGATCATCAGTCTGATTATTCCTTATACTGATCCAAGCCTACTGCGTAATGAGGTCGGTGATATCAGTGTTAGTCCGTTTACGTTGGTATTTGAAAACGCCGGTTTATTATCCGCCGCGGCTATGATGAATGCGGTTATTTTGACGGCTGTGTTGTCTGCGGGTAATTCAGGTATGTATGCATCGACTCGTATGTTGTTCACATTGGCAAAAGAGGGTAAAGCACCGAAGATTTTTGGCAAATTATCCAAAGGCGGTGTTCCACGTAATGCTTTGTATGCAACAACAATCGTTGCCGCGTTGTGTTTCCTCAGTTCAATGTACGGTAATCAGACCGTCTATCTGTGGTTGTTGAATACCTCTGGGATGACTGGTTTTATTGCATGGTTGGGGATTGCTATCAGCCATTATCGTTTCCGCCGTGGCTATATAGCTCAGGGATTGGATTTAAGTAGGTTACCTTATCGTTCGGGATTTTTCCCGGTTGGCCCAATCTTTGCGTTTGTTTTGTGTCTGACGATCACACTAGGACAGAATTATCAAGCATTTCTACAAGATAAAATTGATTGGTATGGTGTCACTGCAACTTATATTGGTATTCCATTATTCCTGTTGATTTGGTTTGGTTACAAGTTAGTGAAGAAAACTCACTTTATTAAATATAGCGAGATGAAATTTCCTGATATCGCAAACCAGTGAATGTGAATATGTTAAATCGTGATTAGCAGACGGGCAGGGATCTTTGAAAAAATTCCTGCCCGTCTGGTTTTTATGGTTTTTTAATTCGATTCGCGGTTAATTTATTATTATCTTAATGTTTTATTTATCTGAGTAGATCAGCCGTTATTGATAGGAAATTAAAAGAAAACCCCCATTTTGTGATCAGATGGGTGTTTTTTATTTTTCATAGAGTTAATCATACAATTAATCACGTAATTTACCAAAATTTGTGTAGATCATATTGATAAGTATTCTCATTTGGCCTATTGTTAATGCCATAATTATTAATATCAAAGGGCTAGCAAAATGAAATTTATATCTCGATCTGTAGCAAAGAGTATCAGTGTCGGCCTGTTAGCGGGTTCGGCAGTCATGGCAAGCTTCGCATCATGGGCTGAAACGGTCACCGACATAGTTGGTCGCACCGTTGAAGTTCCTGAGAATGTAAATCGTGTTTTGTTGGGCGAGGGCCGTTTGTTCCACGCTATCGCTTTACTTGAAGGCGATAAACCACTGGCCCGTATCGCAGGTTGGCAAGGTGATTTCCGCAAATTGGACCCACAGTCTTATGCTGTCTATAAAGCTAAATTCCCTGAAATTGACAAGGTTCCTTTGATTGGTAATACCAGTGCTGATAGTGTCAGCTCTGAAAAAGTATTAACGCTCAACCCGGATATCGCTATTTTTGGCTTGTCTGGTCATGGTCCTGGTAAAGACAGCGAATTGGTTGCTCAACTTGAAAAGGCAGGTGTTCCGGTTGTATTTGTCGATTTTCGTACTGAGCCGTTAAAGAATACGCTGCCGAGCATTCGTATGCTAGGTAAAGTACTAAATCGTGAAAAACAAGCGGCGGAATATGCCGATTTTTACGAAAAAAATGTAAAACTGGTGACTGACATCACTAATAAAATCCCGGAAGAGAAAAAACCAACAGTATTTATCGATTTGAGAGCGGGTGCTTTTGAAGACTGCTGTGCAACTGCCGGTGACGGTAATATGGGTAACTTTATCGATTTGGCCGGTGGTAAAAACATTGCTAAAGGTGTTCTGCCAGGCGTACTTGGTAACATGAACCTCGAAAAAATTATTGCAGTTGACCCTTATATTTATATTGCTAGCGGTGCAAAAGCGCCAGACAGTAATGAACCTGGTGTAAAACTGGGAGCGCAATCTACGTCTGAATTAGCAAAAGCCAGTCTGAAACAAATGACTGAACGTAAGGGTATTAGCTCGTTGACTGCGGTCAAAGAGGGCAGAGATTATGCGATTTGGCATAACTACTACAACTCTCCATATAATGTGGTAGCAACTCAAGTATTTGCTAAATGGTTCTATCCTAAGCAATTTGCAGATTTAGATCCGCAAAAGACGCTGAATGAATTACACAGTAAATTCCTGGCGGTTGATCCATCAGGGGTTTATTGGATCAGTGAGAAGTAATCAGTAAACCAGGTAACGGGAATAATGAGCGCCACTACTGAGCCAATGGTGAAACAACAATTAGATGACAGCAGTGTAAAAGTCCATTACCAATATATTTTACGCCGCCGTATTGTGATGATGGTATTCATCGTGCTGATTATTGGTGTGTCATTGGTGTTAGATTTTACGATAGGACCATCAGGTTTATCTTTGTCATCTCTCTGGCAGACTTTAGTATCGCCAGAGAGTGTGGATGCGGGTACACGGGTAATTGTTTGGGATATCCGTTTACCATACGCCCTGATGGCGGTAGTGATTGGCCTGTCTCTTGGGCTGGCTGGCGCGGAAATGCAGACGATCTTAAATAACCCATTAGCCAGTCCCTCTACTTTAGGGGTTGCTCAGGCGGCTGCATTTGGTGCTGCGTTGGCGATTGTATCCGGTATTGGTATTCCTGGCGTGCCTGATCAATGGTTCATCTCTGCGAATGCTTTCATTTTCGCTTTGTTGGCCGCATTGGTGCTGGATACGATTACTCGTTGGACACGCGTTGCTACGTCTGGGGTAGTATTGTTTGGTATCGCGCTGGTCTTTACCTTTGAAGCATTGGTTTCCATGATGCAATTTATCGCAACGGAAGATACCCTTCAGGGGTTAGTACTCTGGACAATGGGTAGTCTTGCCAGAGCAACCTGGATAAAACTGGGTGTTATGTTGTTGGTGTTTACCGCTGTTTTTCCTATTTCAATGATGAATTCCTGGAGACTGACAGCGCTGCGCTTGGGTGAAGATCGTGCAATCAGTTTTGGTATCAATGTTCATCGTCTGCGCTTGGGGACATTATTGCGTATCAGTATTCTTGCTGCTTTAGCCGTTGCATTCGTTGGGCCAATTGCCTTTGTCGGTTTAATTGCGCCACATATTGCCCGTATGATGTTTGGTGAAGATCATCGTTTCTATTTGCCAGCCAGTGCCCTAATTGGTGCATTGGTGCTCTCTATGGCGTCCATTGCCTCGAAGAATCTTATCCCGGGTGTTGTTATTCCGGTTGGGATCGTTACTGCGTTAGTGGGGGTTCCATTCTTCCTTAGCATAATTTTACGTCATAGGGGGAATATATGAGCTCGGGATTAACCATTAGCAATTTTTTTGCGGGTTATCCGAAACATTCGGTTATTGAAAATCTGAATGTTGCTCCGTTGCCGCGTGGGAAAATTACGGTACTGTTGGGGCCAAATGGTAGCGGTAAATCAACACTTCTGCGTTCTTTGGCTGGTTTAAATCGTGCCAGAGGTGAGCTCTGGCTTGATGGTCAAGATTTGATGCAGATGAGTTTTGCCCAGCGATCGGACAATGTGGTTTATTTACCACAAAGCTTACCTGCTGGTGTTCATTTGCACGTACTAGAATCGATTATCGTTGCTCAACGAGCGTCCGGATGGCGTCATTCTGAAACCAGTGAAGAAGAGGTGATGTCGTTATTACGTCAGTTGGGGATTGAACACCTGGCATTATGTTATTTAGATCAATTATCTGGCGGCCAAAAACAGTTGGTCGGATTGGCCCAATCGTTAATCCGTAAGCCAACGTTATTATTGTTAGATGAACCGCTTAGTGCGCTGGATTTAAATTATCAATATCATGTAATGGCGTTGGTGGCGCAAGAAACGTATCGGCGGAATATTATTACTGTGGTCGTTGTACATGACATTAATATCGCATTACGTCATGGCGACCATGTATTAATGTTGCAAAAAGGCCATTTAATTGCAGAAGGAACTCCTGAGCAAGTTATTACGTCAGAGAGTCTGGCACAGGTTTATGGTGTCAAAGGCAGAATTGAACGTTGTTCTCAGGGTATTCCCCAAGTATTAGTTGATGGATTGGTTTCAAAGCTAGCGAGTGAGAGTTCATTTTAACTTGTTATTTAAATTATATTTTTTACAAAATATGGCATAAACTGCGCACAAAAACGGAATATACATAGTTATACGTGGGGGAACGATCTATTTTTCTTATACTACGGTGTGCTAAAAGCGACATTTTTTGTCTGACTGATGCCAAGCTCCACTCTTTACTGCAAAGGATGGTAAATCGAATGATTTAATAAGATAGATTATTATAGCCAATAAAAATAAAATTTTATACTTTATGGTAATAAGATGTCAGTAAACTAATAGAACTACACAGGGATAAATATTTTATTCACGTTATCTTAGCATATGCTGATTATTCATTTTTATTAAATGAACTACTTAGTGAGCTGAATTTCAGTGATCAATATCACGTAATAGTGCTGGTATCACGAGAGACATATTATCGTAATATTATTACCTTGGGTAGTTTGTGATATTAATACGGTTTTGTGACATGGTAAGGAATTAAACACAGTTATCAGAGGGGTATTTTACAGGTATTGATTTCAAAGATAAAGATTGAGGGTTAAATTTAACTTATTGTTTAAATTGTATTTTTAATAAAGCATAGGCGTGGAATACGCACAAAGATCAGAATGTGCATCATCGTACATGGGGAGTGGTTTATTTACCTTATATTACTGTGTGTTTAAAAGCTAACTGTATTTGAAAGCTACAGTTTTTGTCTGGCTAATGCTGGGATTTAATCTTTAACCGCAAAGGATAGTAAATGGAATAAGTTAATAAGATATAAGCAAACTAAAAAAATAATAAAACCACACAGAGGTGAATATTTTATCCTCGTTATTTGAGCACATGTTGATTATCCATTTTTATAGATGAATAAAGTGAAATTATATCTCTTGGAGAATCGAGAATGGGTGTTTTTAATAAAAGAAAAATCGCGTTAGGCGTTATTGCAGCAATCTCATCTAGCTCAGTCTTTGCGGTTGGTAGCAATAATGACACTATTATTGTGACTACAGCGGCAGGCTTTCAACAGAAAATTGAAGATGCGCCAGCGTCTATTTCTGTGGTGAGCCGTGAGCAATTGGAAACTAAGGCTTATCGTGATGTGACTGATGCATTGAAAGATGTACCGGGGGTTGTTGTTACAGGGGGTGGTAGTTACAGTGATATCAGCATTCGTGGTATGACGTCTCAATATACTATGATTCTGATCGATGGTAAGCGTGTTGATACCCGTGGTACTCGTCCAAACAGTGATAATTCGGGTATTGAGCAGGGCTGGTTGCCGCCGTTGGCCGCGATAGAACGTATCGAGGTGGTGCGTGGTCCTATGTCTTCCCTCTATGGCTCTGATGCGATGGGCGGGGTAATTAACGTGATCACCCGTAAAGTTCAGAAAGAGTGGAGAACCAATTTCCGTACCGATACGACATTAACTGAAAGTAAAGATTCAGGTAACAGTTATCAGAGTAGTGTTTATACAGCAGGGCCAGTCGTTGATGGCCTGCTAGGCTTGAAAGTCAATGGCCTATATTCTCACCGCAACGAAGATAAATTTATTGATGGTTTTAGCGAGCAAGAAATGCGTAACGGTTCAGCTACTCTTTCTCTGACACCTGATGATAAGAATACTTTTGATTTTGAAGCGGGTCGTTATGAGCAGAAGCGTAATGCTATTAAAGGAAAATCGTCTCGTTATGACTCGAAAAGTGATTATGATCGTAATAACTACTCTATTACGCATAATGGTATTTATGATTTCGGTACCATGACTTCATATATTCAACATGATGATTCACGTAATCCTGGTCGTGATATGAGGTATCGGGATACTGTGTTTAACAATCAAACCGTCTTTCAGTTATTAGATGATCATACTGTGAGTATAGGGGGACAATATCGTTATGAGAACTTACATGGTGGTGATAATAGACTAGCTTATACTAATGGCTTGGATAAATTGACTCGCTGGAGTTGGGCATTGTTTGCTGAGGATGAATGGCAGATGACCAATGATTTTTCCTTGACTGGTGGTATCCGTATGGATAAAGACGAGAATTTTGGTAGCCATTGGACTCCACGCTTGTATGGAGTATGGCATGTAGATGAACAATGGATAATTAAAGGTGGTGTATCTACTGGTTATCGTTCTCCGGATTTGCGTTATATTTCGGCGGATTGGGGGCAGCAAACAGGTGGCCGAGGTGGCGGAAATGGTATTATTCTCGGTAACCCGAATTTGAAACCAGAGAAAAGTGTCAATGAAGAAATTAGTGTTATCTGGAACAATCGAGATAATTTTAATGTTGGGCTGACTGTATTTAATACTGATTTTAAAGATAAAATTACAGAAGTCACAGCTTGTAGTAGGGGGAGTTCAAAACCTTGCACTGTCGGAACGGACCCGCATAGATATACATTTATCAGTGAACGTATAAACGTACAAAAAGCTAATATTCGTGGTGTAGAAGCGACAATGAACTGGGATATCGTTGAAGACTGGTCATTGGCTGCAAACTACACTTACACCGATTCAGAACAGAAGAGTGGGAAAAACAAAGGAAAACCTTTGAACAAAATGCCTAAACATATGGTGAATGCGACTCTGAACTGGCAAGCCTTACCAGAAATACAAACTTGGACTCGAGTTAACTTCCGTGGCAAAACTTCAGATTATTTAGATCGTGGTGAAAGAATGAGTGAAGGAACACCGTCTTATGCCTTTGTGGATATAGGCGCTGTTTATAATCTGACCAAAGATTTACGCGTGTTGGGCGGTGTGTATAACGTATTTGACAAACGTGTGAACAGTGAGAATTATGGGGCACAACTGGATGGTCGTCGCTATAACATTGGTATCAATTACGACTTTTAATAACGCGTTCTAACTAACAGTGCCATAATCCTCTTTGTTTGTTGCTGACAGAGGGGATTTTTGTTTTTTACTTATACCGGTAAAAACTGAATAGCAATCCGTTTTGTGTTGTGTTAAAACTTAGCTCGTGTCAAAGAAATGTATATGACACCGCTAAACTCCATAGCGCTATCGATGAGTGTGGTAAAAAATAATGAACTTTTAGTGCGGCGAGTATTGCTATTTCAGGTCTTCAAGTGCAGAATTCGCCCACTAGAGAATAACTGATGCGTTTATATGTGTCGGTTATTTTTTTTGCTTTGACTTATTTTTTACTATACCAGAGGCCGGACTCTGAGCCGGATAGATAATTGGCCCACGAGCAACCGCAATGAGGATCGGTTGCCGTAATGAGGAACGCTAATATGGAGCAATTATTCTCTTTCGCACTTGTACCAATCGGTACATGCTGCTGCATTGATGACTACGGAGCATTGCGCTCTGCGTACAATCCAGCCTCTAACTCTCCTGCCTATAGGCAGAAGCGAAGTCTTCCCAGTAACTGTCGATTAAGTAGTGTCATAACACGAATCGGAGTTATGGGAGGTTTCGCTCATGTCGCGTAATACTGTAATCCCACTAGGCACCAACCAGACTGGTGCAAACAATCGTGTTCAACTCAGAAAAACACTGACCTTGGTTCAGGTGGTGATGATGGGCCTTGCTTATCTGCAACCTATGACCATCTTTGATACTTTCGGCATTGTTTCTGGTTTGACTGACGGTCACGTACCGACATCCTACGCTATTGCTTTGATCGCAATTCTGTTTACCGCCTTGAGCTACGGGAAATTGGTAAAACGTTTCCCATCTGCCGGATCTGCATATACTTATGCACAAAAATCCATTAGTCCGCATGTTGGCTTCATGGTGGGTTGGTCATCGCTATTGGACTATATGTTCATGCCGATGATTAATGTCTTGTTAGCGAAAATTTATCTTCAGGCCATTTTTCCTAGCGTAGATCCGTGGATCTTCGTCGTGGGTTTTGCATTACTGATGACAGCTTTTAACCTGCGTGGCATTAACGTTGTTGCTAATCTCAACACGGGTATTGTTATTGTTCAGGTTGCCATTATGGTTGTATTTGTGGGTTTACTGATCCACGGTGTGTACAACGGGGAAGGAGTTGGAACTTTATGGAGTGCGAAACCATTCGTTTCTGAGGATGCCAATTTAATCCCGATGATTACTGGGGCCACGATTTTGTGCTTTTCATTCCTGGGGTTTGATGGCATTAGCTCGTTGTCTGAAGAGACACCGAATGCTGGTAAGGTGATCCCGAAAGCGATTTTCCTGACGGTATTAATCGGTGGTGTCATCTTTATTGCGGTTTCTTATTTCTTACAGCTCTATTTTCCGGATATCTCTCGGTTCAAGAACCCGGATGAATCTCAGCCAGAAATTATGCTGTATGTAGCGGGTACTCTGTTCCAAGCCATTATCTTGGTGTTCTCTTGTGTCACTGTTTTGGCTTCTGGTATGGCGGCTCACGCAGGGGTTTCTCGTCTGCTCTATGTTATGGGGCGTGATGGTGTATTTCCTGAGAAAGTATTTGGCTATGTTCATCCAAAATGGCGGACTCCGGTAATCAACGTGTCGCTGGTAGGCATTATAGGATTATCTGCGATTACCTTTGATCTGGTGACTGCGACAGCTCTGATTAACTTTGGTGCGTTGATAGCGTTTACCTTTGTGAACCTGTCAGTCATTTCTCAATTCTATATCCGTGAACGTCGTAACCGTACATTAAAAGATACAATTAATTTCTTGGTATTACCTGTGATAGGTGCTTGTACTGTTAGTGTACTGTGGATGAATCTGGAACAAAGTTCTATGGAGTTGGGGCTAACTTGGGGAGCAATTGGTCTGATTTACATGGTATTCCTGACCCGTCGCTTCCGTCAGCCGATGCCACAATGTTCTGAAATGGTTTAATATCTAGAAAAGAATAATGGCGCCGAATTTGGCGCCATTATTTTTACTACGCTGCCAATTTACCGTAATAGTGAAGAAAAGGGAACTTAGGAAAAAAAAACAGCGAGGTAGCTTACAGATAAGAAAAATTTCAACGGTAAACGGAGAAAAACAATCTATGCTCTGAGAGGTGATTATTATTAAGGAAGAGACTATGAATGGTACAAAAACCTCTCAAAATCAACAATTCATTACTACCCTGACCAATATTGTCGGTAAATCTCATATCCTGACTGCCCCCCATAAAACTGAACGTTATCGTAAAGGCTTTCGCTCCGGCCAGGGAGACGCTTTAGCTGTCGTATTTCCTGGTTCACTGGTGGAACAGTGGCGTGTGTTTAAGGTCTGTGTTGAAGCAGATAAAATCATCTTAATGCAAGCGGCCAACACGGGGGTAACCGAAGGTTCTACCCCGAATGGCAAGGATTATGATCGTGACATAGTGATCATTAGCACACTGCGCATGAATAAGATTCAGATTTTAAAATCGTGTAATCAGGTAGTTGCGCTACCGGGTAGTACATTATGGCAACTTGAACGTGCGCTCAAGCCACTGGAGCGTGAACCTCATTCAGTTATCGGTTCTTCCTGCATTGGCGCTTCTGTGGTTGGGGGCATCTGCAATAACTCAGGAGGTTCTTTAATTCATCGTGGGCCGGCTTATACCGAAATGGCATTGTATGGACGAGTTAATGAGCGCGGTAAGCCAGAGTTGATTAATCATCTGGGTATCTATTTGGGAGAAACGCCGGAGGAGATCCTCACTTGTCTGGAAGAACAGCGTTATAGTGATCAGGATGTAGAACAGGGGCAGCGTAAAGCATCTGATCATGAATATGCCAAACGAGTGCGTGACGTAGATGCTGATACTCCATCACGTTTCAATTCTGACGAGCGCCGTTTGTTCGAAGCTTCAGGTTGTGCGGGTAAGCTGGTTGTGTTTGCAGTCCGGCTTGATACTTTTCCGGCAGAACCTTTGTCTCAAGTATTTTATATCGGTACCAACCAAACTGGCGTATTGACGGAATTACGTCGCCATATATTAGCAAATTTTCATAATTTACCGGTGGCAGGTGAATATATGCACCGGGATATTTTCGATATTGCGGAAACTTATGGTAAAGATACTTTTATCATGATTGATAAGCTTGGTACTGATAAAATGCCAGCTTATTTTACTTTAAAAGGCAGAATGGACGCTATCTTCAATCGTATCCCATTTTTGCCTGCCAATCTTATCGATCGCATTATGCAGGGGTTAAGTCGTTTACTTCCTTCCCATTTGCCTAAGCGTTTAAAAGAATACCGTAATCGTTTTGAGCACCATTTGATATTAAAGATGTCCGGTGATGGGGTTGAAGAGGCCAGAAGCTGGTTGGAAAAATATTTTAGTAAGGTAGAAGGCGATTTCTTTGCTTGTACACCGGAGGAAGGGGCTAAAGCGTTCTTGCATCGTTTTTCCGCTGGCGGCTCAGCGATCCGTTATCAAGCGGTGCATAGCAACACAGTAGAGAATATCCTGTCACTTGATATCGCTCTGCGCCGTAATGATCGTGAATGGTTTGAACAATTACCCCCAGAGTTTGATGATGTATTGGTTCACAGACTTTATTGTGGACATTTTATGTGCTACGTATTCCATCAGGATTACATTGTGAAAAAGGGGGTAGATGTACAGGCATTGAAGGAAAGAATGATAGAACTGCTTGATAAACGAGGTGCGGAATACCCGGCAGAGCATAATGTGGGGCATGTATATCAAGCTAAACCCCAACTTAAGGCTTTTTATCGGATGACTGATCCTACTAACACTCTCAACCCAGGAATTGGAAAGACATCCAAGCTGAAAAATTGGGGCGAGGGATCTTAATGTCAATATTCTCAGTAGTTACAACGTTATGCTGGTATTAAGAAAGTTCAAATCTGTAAAAGTTGATGACAATCATTCTGTTAGAAAGAAAGGCGAGTATATATGACTCGCCGTTTTATATTTGTTCTCGACCCGTTTAATTATCCAGCCAGTTGCACTGCATACTCCATGAGTGCTTTAAGTTGGCGGCATTTTTCTTCATTACTTTGGTGTTCAATGAAGAGTTGTTCAATGATAAAGAAATATTCATTTAGTTTATCCTGAGTTAAGACATCTTGACGATGACGTAACCAGCGCTGTTGTTCATCGTAAGTTAGAGTAGCGGGATAATTTCTGGCACGGTAGCGGAATAACAGCGTTTTAATACGTGGGTCCTGAAAAGTCAGATCGAGTGCCGGTAAATTCTGAGGCAGAGTCTCACGGATAATATTCATTGCTGCTTTATCGGCACTACTAAAGAAGCCGTCATACAGTCTAGCGTCAACATTATCGGATTCAGGGAAAGGTTCGGTCTCTGCAAACAGCTCTACAACTTTTTCTCTGATTTGTGGATTATTCCGTAGAATAGCCAGATTTTTTTCGCAGTGATTACGATCTAATCCAATACGTTCAGCGTCTTCTGTTCGCAAAGTATTATCCGGGGCGATTATCGGGCACTTATTAATATGAACCAGTTTTATAGGGACTGGTGATTGATCTGGCTGCAATTCGTCATGGCGGGTATATAGACGTTCACGTAACGTATCAGCATCCAATTCCAGTAATGGTGAAATATCTCCAGCTAAATCGCACATAATAACCGCATTTTGGTTTACTGGATGCCAGGCAAGAGGCGCAACCAAGCTGAGGTTGCTGCGAGCAGCGCCAAACATCCCGGAAACATGAACCAGTGGTTTCATTTGAGGGATATCGATGAGGGCGCTAATTTTCTGCTTATTTCTTAACTGAAAGAAATAATTGAACATCTTTGGCTGTACTTCTTTGAGTAATTTTGCCATTGCTATCGTGGCGTAGACATCGGACATAGCATCGTGAGCATGTGAATGTTCAACGCCATTTGCCTTAGTCAGATGTTCTAACTTAAAGCTAGGTAGACCATCTTCATTCTCTGGCCAGACAATACCTTCGGGGCGCAAGGCATAACAGGCACGCAATACATCAAGCAAATCCCAACGGGAATTGCCTTTTTGCCAACTATAAGCGTATGGATCATAAAAATTACGGTAAAAGATATTCCGGCTGACTTCATCATCAAACCGAATATTGTTATAACCGAGGATACAACTGTTCGGTACACTGAATATATTATGAATCTGGCGGGCAAATTCCGCTTCATTGACCCCTTTTTCTAAGGCAATTTGCGGAGTAATGCCGGTAATCATGACAGCTTCTGGTTGTGGAAGATAATCATCAGCGGGTGAACAGTAAATAACTAATGGCTCTTCAATGATATTGAAATCCATATCAGTACGAACACCAGCAAATTGAGCCGGTCTGTCCAAGGCCGGATGTTGACCAAAAGTTTCGTAGTCATGAATGTAGAAAGTGGGTTGTTCGCTGCTATTTTTCACTGTTGTTCAATGTCCAAGGTTGTTAATTATTTTTTATCGCTTTAGTTTGGTTTCAATCAGTTTTAATATCCAAAAAAAGTGGTAATTTATTATTTTAGTGCTAATTCAGGTCTGATAGTGTCTGGTTATTTATACAGGCATCTATCAGGTTACAAAGTCATACTAGACGTATCTGTAATTTTTTACCGACAGCTGCTGCATATTTTTTCAATGTATTATACGAAGGCCCTTGTGTACCAGAAGCTAGTCCACTTTCAAGCCGTGTGATGGCCGTTGCTTTGGTTCCCATGCGTTCAGCTACTTGCGCTTGTGTTAGCCCGGCTTTTTTGCGTGCAGCTAGCAGCTCATCAAGCAATGCAAATTCTTGTTCTAGTTTTTCGTATTCAGCTTTTACAGCCGGATTTGACAGCATTTTTGCAACCATTTCATCGTGTGTCATAGTTGGAGGGGTATATTTACCAGTCATTTTTTACCTCTTTCATTCTGATTTCGGCTTTCCTGCGTTCTTTAAGAGGGGTCTTTTGCGTTTTCTTCACGAAGCTATGCAGCATCACTATACGGTGCCCAATCATTGTGCAATAGAACACGCGAGCAATCCCTTCAGCCCCTTTGAGTCTGAGTTCAAACAACCCATTACCAAACGCTTCTGTGTGTGGTTCTCCGAGGTTGGCGCCATGTTCTCGCATTCTTTCGGAATACCTGATGTAACGGGCTTGAAGTGTGTCAGGGAGAGCAAGGATATCGTTCTCCACCTCGGTGCTATAGTAATCAATAGTATATTTCATGAGCCAAAAATAACAAATTTGTTATGTTTTTGCAATGCTTTGCTAATGTGAAGCAGGTATATGTGACTGTTCCTTGTCCTATTGAATTGTATCCTAAAAGTTGGATGCCAGATTACTGACTTAAGGGGGCTGTTCTATGAAGAAAAATATCTCGTTGCCTCTAGGATTCAGGTTGCTGAGTATTTCCTGTCAGGTACTCTTGGCGCTAAACTGATTGCAAAACATTTTGGTATTTATCATAGTACTATTGTGTACATATTTTCTTACTTTTTGCTCCATGATCGGAAATTGGTTATTAACATTTTGAGTACTTGGAATAAGAAATTGTGTGTTTTAAGACCATTTACCCTTGACAATATTGACCTGCCAACCGCAGCATGCATCGAAGTATTGAAAAAATAAACGAGGTGAATATGTCAAATTTAATTTATTTAATGAAATATTTGAAGAGTTCTCTGTAGGGCTAGATCAATGAAGATAGTAAGTATATTGATGAAAATCGTGATGCACATAACTCAAGGGGTAATTGGTGGGGTGAGTGTATTTTCAGTTATTGGATTAGTTTATTTTACCTTAATGTCAACATTAGAAAACCGATATCAGTATGCGATAGTTTCAGGTATATGCTTGGCGCTTTCTGCATTTTTTTACTATATAACGGAAAAAATAAAAGAAAAATGTATATTACTCCAATAGGTTACAATTAGTAAGCGTGAAAATTATTCTTTACCAGGGTGAATTAGACTAATAAATACATTTTTCAGCAGGGGTTTTTTATTATCAATGGTATTATCACAGGAAATCTATAAATGCCTTTTATTAGTTTGCTGATGAATTGTTTAGGCAATTTCACCAGCAAACAGGGTATATAATAATTAGAATATATTTATCTTTATTAAGGATAATTAATTTCTTGAAAATGTTCATTGATAGATTCAATATATTGTTCACTTAAACCAGTTTCATATTGGATTCTTTCAAGTAAATTTATTCTATTGACACTATAAAATGGTTTAATATGAATCCCATTTTTTGGGTGGGTTATTTTTATAATTGGAATTCTTGTCCTGCGTGCATGGCCAAAAGAGATTTCGTAACCATTCAAATCAAAAGGAATTTTTTTCATCACTTAACCTAATCATAGTTATATTTTTCGTCAATTTTAATTATGTTTCAGCAATAAGGGATTTTTTATTCTGTTATTAAGATGAATGTCACAAATATAGTGATTTTTTTAAGGGATTTAAATAATAAACTAATAAACTAATAAACTAATAAACTAATAAACTAATAAACTAATAAACTAATAAACTAATAAACTAATAAACTAATAAACTAATAAACTAATAAACTAAAGGTTTTTCCTATTTGGTATAAATTCTCTCTAAAATAATTCCCTGAAAATCCTATTTTACAAGTAATTGAAAAATAAAAGTGTGAAGACAGTTTAAGATATATAGAATATTGGTGGAATACTGATGTTTTGTTCAAGTTTTTTATCGTGTTTTATATAATTCATTGTCTTTATTTGGTTTGTTTATTGATGTCTAATTTAATGATTTAATTTCTAAATGGAATTAACTTTATAGTTTTTTATTTATTCTGTATGAGATAGTGGTGACTAATGATCACGTACTTGAAATCTGAAAAAATTGTAGAGTAAGAGATGGAAGATGAACGATAGGGAAAAACTGTGCTTCTGTCAGTGGAGGATTGGCGATTTATTATTCGTTCACATTGGCCGATTGTTTTCGATTGAGTCAATATGTTGAACCTTTAGCAAGAAGTTAACAGATCTATGTAATTAATGAGAATCAATAAATAACGGAAACTAACTTGTCTATTAATGATTTTGGTCTTATTGTGTAGTTAAATTGGATAATCTGTACGTTTGAGTAAAAGAAAGGTATGAAAATGGACAATGCAAATAAACCGTCATTCCACAATGTGCTGGAGTTTGTACGTATGTTTCGTCGTAAGAATAAGTTGCAGCGTGAAATCGCAGACAATGAAAAGAAAATACGTGATAACCAGAAACGAGTTTTATTGCTTGACAACTTGAGTGAATACATCAAGCCCGGTATGTCAATTGAAGATATTCAGAGCATCATTATGAATATGAGAAGTGATTATGAAGACCGCATAGATGATCACATAATTAAAAATGCGGATCTTTCTAAAGAGCGTCGTGAATTGTCTAAGAAGCTTAAAGCAATGGGTGAACTCAAATAGTATCGTTAGATAACCACGCATTGATGCGTGGTTATTCTTACCGACTATGCAACTGCCCAATCAGGTTCAAGCTCTGGATCAACTAAGGTATAAATCTGCTGATATGAGGTTTCTTCTTCTGCCATAATTGCAAGTTGATGTGCGACATCTTGGCGACTAATTGCACCATGAATTTCATGTTGATATCTTTGGCAATGGCCTGTTCCCGGTTTATCTGTTAATCCGCCTGGGCGAATAATTGTGTAATTCAAGGAACTTGTCTGGAGGTAGCTTTCTGCCATTGATTTACGCCTGACAGATTGACCAAACAGTGACTTAGCTCTAGGTGACAAAGTTTTCCAGCTTTCGCCACAGCCTATTGAGGTAACGAGTAACATACGTGTTATTCCAGTTTTCTCAATAGTATCAATAATAGTCATATTGCCAAAGAGATCTGAATCAATTCCACCAATAGTAGAAAAGACGATCGCCTCTGAACTTACATGTTGTACTGCTTTTTCAACATCTTCCGCGTTACAGGCATCACCCTGTATCACTTTGACACCTAAAGCACTTAGCTCAGTAGCCTGCTGAGAATTGCGGATAAGAGCAATTACGGGACGTTTTTGTTGCAGCGCGATAGTCACGAGATGACGTCCAACGCCACTACCTGCACCAAAAATAAGCCACGGTTTCATAGATTATTCTCCTGGTTAAATAAGAAATCGAATGGTAATTAATTGAACAGAATAACTGTGACAACCGTTTAAACTAACCCTTATGTAGATAGAATAAAATTAATGGTAACTATTTTTGTGGGGTTAGTGGCAAAAAAAATGGCTCCCCAAAAAGAGCCATTCTGCTAACATTAAATAATGTTATTTATTCGAAAGACTGCGGTTTAGCCATTGGTGAAGTGGCCGCATTAGTGGCTGAATGGCCCCCAGCTCCTCCTTTCCCGTCAAAATGAGAAAAAGGTCGTTGCCATTCGTTAATAACAATGGATTTTTCAATCATCTTAGGGGCTGGAGCTTTTGTCATCGGCGCATAAGCATGATGAACTTTTGCTATAACGGCAACAGGCTGTTTAACCATTTCATCCTCACTCTCTTTGACAGTCATCACTGCTGCAATTTCTTTAGAAACAACAATGTTTTCTTCTGTTTCAGGTTGCTGTTCAAATTCACGGGCAATCGGCGTTATTGCAACAAATTCAATAAATGACGGCACTTCCCGCACTGATTCAGTTTGCTGTAGAACAATGTCATTTTGTTCTGTAATGTCTGTTTCAGGTTTGCACCCGCCCTGGCGAGCTTCCAGCGTCTCCGCTACCTTAGGCGATTCAGTGATGGTTTGTTCAGATTCTGCAACGAGGGTGATTGCAGATACTGCTTCTGCTGCTATTGCTGGCAATACCTCATTTTGCTGTTCTTGCTGTTCGATCATGGCAATTTCCTCAGGAATCTCTATGGAAATCGGAACTACCGGATAGCGAACCCAAACTTTACCGGAAGCCATTTCTGGTGATGCAACAGCCATAGATAATGGCGCCGGTGATTGAAGTAGATTTCTTTCATCACGGTAACGGCGGCGGCGCTGACCACTAACGCGCAAATGACGAGGTGAGCGACGAGAGCGGCGTGGCATAACATTATCTTGTTGCTCTTTATTTTCAGCCAGTTGTTGTGGCTGAACTGTTTCTACAGGTATTTCAACCGGTGCTGGTAATTGCTCTTCTGTAACAACAGGAACCGGCAGTGAAGCGGCAGTTGTAACTTCTTTCACTTCATCTATGATGCGGATTTTTTGTTCAAGCTGACGACGTTGGCGACGTGGTGCAACTGGCAGACGCTCTTCAACCTCATTTTCAACGACTTCTGGCTTCTGGGTTTCAAGTTGCTGCTGGCGTTTTTCTTCCTGACGACGGCGTTGACGTTCGGCACGTTGCTCGCGACGTTGCTGCTGTTGAGCTTCACGAGCAACCGTATCTATCGTCACGTTGTTATCTTGAGCGCCATTTTTTTGTTGAGTATTACGATTTTTTCGTTGCTCGTCACGATCACGGTTATTACGTTGCTCATCACGCAGATTATTATCATCACGATCTTTACGTGAATTTTGACGACGTTGGTTACGTCGTTCAGAAGAGCGACGGCTATCATGACCGGATAATTTATTCTCTTTTTTCTGGGCCGATTTTTCTTCTTCTGTGCTGAATATTTTTTTCAAAGCAGTCAAGAAGCGGCTAAAGAGACTAGGTTGTTCCGTGATAGTCTGAGCAGGGCGATTAGGCTTTTTCTCTTTTGCTTTATGTGATGATTGCTGTGCTGGCGTATCGGCTGGTAAAGCAAAGGCAGAAATAGCGGGCTGTTCAGGACGCTTACGTTCAGGTTGGACATCTTCTTGGAGATTTGTCGTTCCAGTTTCATGAAATTGAGGAAGCAGATAACTCAGTGTAGAAATTTCCTCACCCTTACGCACGCGTAGGACAGAGAAGTGGGGAGTCTGCATTTGATCGTTAGGCACGATCACCACGCCAACGTCTCCTTGACGGCGCTCAATTGCACTGACTGCCTGGCGTTTTTCATTTAGTAGATATGAGGCGATTTGTACTGGAACAATAGCATGTACTTGATGCGTGTTCTCTTTCAGTGCCTCTTCTTCAATCAGACGTAAAATGGATAGCGACAGGGATTCGTTATCACGAATAGTCCCTGTGCCGCTACAGCGCGGGCAAACGTGGTGGCTGGATTCACCTAGCGATGGACTCAGGCGCTGACGGGACATTTCCAGTAGGCCAAAACGGGAAATACGACCAATTTGAATACGAGCACGATCCTGACGAACAGCATCACGTAGGCGGTTTTCCACTTCACGTTGATGGCGTACGGGTGTCATATCGATAAAATCGATAACAATCAAACCACCAAGGTCACGCAGGCGTAACTGACGGGCAATTTCATCCGCTGCTTCAAGATTGGTATTAAAAGCGGTCTCTTCGATATCCCCTCCGCGTGTTGCACGGGAGGAGTTAATATCGATCGCGGTTAATGCTTCTGTGGTATCGATAACCACAGCACCGCCTGACGGCAGGCGAACTTCACGCTGAAATGCAGATTCAATCTGCGATTCAATCTGATAATGACTGAACAGGGGAACTTCACCACTATATAGCTTGATTTTACTGGTGAAATCCGGGCGGCCAAGTGCAGTGATATGCTGCCGTGCCAGATCGAGAACCTTGGGATTGTCGATTAAAATCTCACCGATATCTGGGCGTAAATAGTCGCGGAAAGCACGGACGATAACATTGCTTTCTTGGTGGATTAAGAATGGCGCAGAGCGGTTTTCAGCGGCTTTTTTGATCGCCTCCCAGTGTTTAAGGCGGAATGATAAATCCCACTGTAATGCTTCTGCGGATTTACCGACGCCCGCGGTGCGGACGATTAGCCCCATTCCTTCCGGCACTTCTAGCGATGCCAAAGCTTCTTTCAGTTCTGTGCGGTCATCTCCTTCGATACGGCGGGAAATACCGCCAGCGCGAGGATTATTAGGCATTAATACCAGATAACTGCCCGCCAGGCTGATAAAAGTAGTTAAAGCAGCCCCTTTATTACCACGTTCTTCTTTATCGACTTGAACGATAACTTCCTGGCCTTCCCTGAGAACATCTTTGATATTAGGGCGACCATGAGGATGGTAGTTATTGGGGAAGTATTCGCGGGCTATTTCTTTAATAGGAAGGAAACCATGCCGTTCAGCACCATAGTCAACAAAAGCGGCTTCCAAACTAGGTTCAATTCGGGTGATTTTACCTTTGTAGATATTTGCTTTTTTTTTGCTCGTGTCCTGGGCTTTCGATATCCAAATCATAAAGACGTTGCCCGTCAACCAGAGCAACACGCAACTCTTCTTGCTGAGTTGCGTTGATTAGCATTCTTTTCATTGTAACTTACTCATTATTTTTTACATTAGTTATAGAGCCACGGGCAAATATAGATGAGCGACTGGTAACCGATGGTCTCGTGTCTTTTACAAATCCGCCAACCTCCCGGTTGTCGTTTGTATAGAGACGCATATTTTCGGCAGGTCTGAATTTTCACTTAGAAAACAGTACCCTTTTCTAGGAATAATCTGCAAATATAAATGAAGCGGATTTGATCCAATCCCAGTAATCTGCTACCCGTAGCCCGCTAATTATTTGATTTCCCAGTACGTCTTACGCCATTGCTGCGTTTTTGTGCAATCAAATAAAGAACAAACGTTTAACTTCGCCATTCAGGATTAAAAAACTGATGGTGGCTACGTATTATTCCATTGCTGTTGGGGTGATAGCAAGGTGACTTTATGTCTTTAAGCGGTTTTTCTGATGAAATAGGAAGAAATAGTTAATATTTAATCTTTATCTTAAAGTAGGGAAGGTAACAGCCAGAAAGTATGCGTGATTTTTACACATATTTAAAAATGAGTAGCACTCTGCTTGAGTGATAATTAAAATTGCTATCATGAAAACGAATAATCAAATTGTACAATTTGTCACTATTGATGACGATGAGGCCGGACAGCGTGTTGATAATTTTTTATTAGCGCGTTTGAAAGGGGTTCCTAAGAGCATGATTTACCGGATTGTGCGTAAAGGCGAGGTTCGGGTAAACAAAGGCAGGGTAAAACCTGAGTATAAATTGTCTGCGGGGGATGTTGTCAGAATTCCGCCGGTTCGGGTTGCGGAACGGCAAGAGGCGCCGGTTTCAGCTAAACTGGATAAAGTCGCTGCATTAGGCGATTGTATCTTATACGAAGATGACCATATTCTGGTGCTCAATAAACCTTCAGGTACGGCGGTTCATGGCGGTAGTGGCTTAAGTTTTGGCGTTATTGAGGGGCTACGGGTTTTACGTCCCGAAGCCAAATTCCTCGAATTGGTGCATCGTTTGGATCGTGATACCTCTGGAATTTTGTTAATTGCTAAAAAACGCTCAACTTTACGGGCCTTGCACGAGCAGTTACGACTTAAACAGATGCAGAAAGATTATCTGGCTTTAGTTCGGGGACAATGGCAATCACATTGTAAAGTTGTTCAGGCTCCATTGCTGAAAAACATCCTGCAAAGTGGTGAGCGGATTGTTAAGGTAAACAGTGAAGGTAAGCCTTCTGAAACACGTTTTAAAGTAGAAGAGCGTTTTACCAATGCAACGTTAGTGAAAGCCAGCCCTGTAACAGGTCGGACTCATCAAATCCGTGTTCATACACAATATGCTGGGCATCCGATCGCTTTTGATGATCGTTATGGCGATAAAGTCTTTGATTCGCAACTGTCAGATACGGGTCTTAACCGCCTATTTTTGCATGCCAGCGCGCTAAAATTTACTCATCCTTCGACGGGGGAGACATTACGTCTTGAAGCGCCGATGGATGAGCAATTGCGCTATTGTATAAAAACGCTACGTCAGTATCACAGTAATTAACCTATTTCCGTCAGAGGGTTTACCCCCTGGCGGATTAATAATTCAGTCAATGTAATTAATGGTAAACCGATTAGCGTATTCGGATCTTTCCCTTCAAGTCGTTCAAATAAAGTAATTCCTAACCCTTCGCTTTTAAAGCTTCCGGCACAATTAAGGGGTTTTTCCGCGGTTAAATAAGCCCAGATTTCATCATCAGTGAGTTCTCTAAAATAGACATTGAATAATTCACAGCGGGTATCTGCTATTCCTGTTTTGCTGTTAAAGAGAGAAATGCCGGTATAAAAGGTGACGCAATGACCACTGGCTTGCCGTAATTGTTTAAATGCATTTTCAAAATTGTGAGGTTTGCCGGTAATTTCGCCATTAATAACACAAACCTGATCAGAACCAATAATCAAATGCTGAGAATATTTAGCTTGTAATGCCTGTGCCTTGGCTTGTGCCAAACGCATAACGAGTTGTTCTGCATTTTCATTCATTCGAGGTGTTTCATCAGTATCAGGAGCCGCGCATATAAAGGGTAAACGAAGTTTTTCCAGTAACATGCGGCGGTAAGCTGAGGTGGAAGCTAAAATGATTTGTGTCATAATTTTTCCAAAAGACATGGCGAAATAATTGCAGGCATTTTAAACTAGGCACAGCTTAATAAGCGAATATTTGGCGGAAAGGTGCAGATGTGTGGCCTTTTTCTTTGACTATATCTCATTACAAAGATAATATGCGCGCCTTATGCAAAAGGTAAAATTACCCCTAACCATTGATGCGCTTCGCGCAGCTCAGAAACGATTAGACTACGCAGGTAGTTATTCACCTGGGCAAGTTTTGCGTATCGCGGAATCTGTGGTTAGCGTGGACAATGATGTAGACAGCGTTTTATCGTTTCAGATAGATAACCAACGTCTGGCGGTTGTGCGTGGGCATTCCGATGTGGATGTTACGCTTGAATGTCAGCGTTGTGGCGGTAATTTCAGCCATCACGTTCACATAACATATTGTTTTAGCCCGGTCGTCAATGATGAACAGGCTGAAGCATTACCGGAAGAGTATGAGCCAATTGACGTTAACGAATTTGGCGAAATAGATTTGCTGGCAATGATTGAAGATGAAATAATTCTTTCTCTGCCGGTGGTTCCGGTACATGATTCTGAACACTGTGAAGTGTCCGAGGCGGACATGGTGTTTGGTGAATTACCTCTAGAGGCTGAAAAACCAAACCCATTTGCCGTATTAGCCAGCTTAAAGAAAAGTACTTAAGGAGTAAGGTCAATGGCCGTACAACAGAATAAACCAACTCGTTCTAAACGTGGTATGCGTCGTTCTCATGATGCACTGACTGCACCATTACTGTCTGTGGATAAAACTTCTGGTGAAACTCACCTGCGTCACCATGTGACTGCTGATGGCTACTACCGTGGCCGCAAAGTCATCAACAAATAATCTCCGCCAGTCATTCATTAGCAAGTTAATACCTTGACTAATCTGACTTTAGCGTTAGATGCCATGAGCGGGGACTTTGGTCCTCGCGTTACGGTGCCTGCTGCATTGCAGGCACTGGCGTCTAACCCTAGACTTAAATTATTGCTGGTCGGGATCCCCGATATCATTTCTCCGATGCTTGTAAATAGCGATGCTGAGTTGCTCAGTCGTTTACAAGTGGTTCCTGCTGAACGGGTTGTGGCTAATGATGCGAAACCATCGCAAGCGATTCGCAACAGCCGAGGAACGTCAATGCGTATTGCCCTGGATTTAGTGAAATCAGGTGAAGCGCAAGCGTGTATCAGTGCAGGAAATACCGGAGTATTGATGGGGTTATCTAAATTGATGCTAAAATCTATAGAAGGCATTGAAAGACCTGCTTTGATGACCGTGTTGCCAAACCTGAAACAGCGGAAAACGGTCGTATTGGATTTAGGCGCCAATGTTAATTGCGATAGCCGCATGTTGGTACAATTCGCCATTATGGGTTCAGTGATGGCCGAGGAAGTCGTAGGGGTGGTTAATCCCGCGGTAGCATTGCTTAACATTGGTACAGAAGAGAGTAAAGGGCTGGATAATATCCGCGAAGCCGCCACTGTTTTAAAGAGCATTCCGACAATAAATTACATTGGTTATCTGGAAGGTGATGAATTACTGACAGGTAAGAGTGATGTACTGGTATGTGACGGCTTCGCAGGTAACGTGACGTTAAAAACGATGGAAGGGGCGATCAGAGTTATCTTATCCCTGCTTAAATCATCGGATGGACAAAAGAAAAAGTTTTCCTGGTTGTTGAAAATAGTCAAGAAGTGGTTGCAAAAACGGATGACAAAACGCTTCGGTCACCTGAACCCTGACCAGTATAATGGCGCATGTCTGTTAGGATTATATGGAATTGTAATCAAAAGCCATGGGGCGGCTAATGAGCATGCGTTTAAAGCCGCAATCGAACAGGCTGTTCAGGCCGTTGAAAGGCAGGTTCCTGATAGAATTGCTGCACGCCTGGAAACAGCATTACCCAAGAGTGACTGAACATACATGTATACAAAAATTTTAGGTACAGGTAGTTATCTGCCTGCGCAAGTGCGTACTAATGCTGATTTAGAAAAAATGGTAGATACGTCTGATGAGTGGATTGTTACCCGTACAGGTGTCCGCGAACGTCGTATTGCTACTGATGATGAAACCGTTGCGGTTATGGGGTTTCGGGCCGCCGAGAAAGCAATTGAAATGTCGGGCATTGATAAAGATCAGATTGATTTAATCATTGTTGCAACAGCTTCATCCACCCATGCTTTCCCTAGTTCTGCGTGCCAAATTCAGCACATGTTGGGTACCCAAAATTCAGCGGCTTTTGATATTTCTGCCGCTTGTTCTGGTTTTGTTTATGCACTGAGTATTGCTGATAAGTTTATTAGAACCGGTGTGGCGAAACATGCATTGGTTATTGGTTCTGATTCTATTACCAGAACGCTTGATCCAGACGATCGCGGAACACTTGTCCTGTTTGGCGATGGTGCAGGTGCTATGGTGGTAGGGGTTTCTAATGAGCCAGGAATTCTTTCAACTCACCTTCATGCAAACGGTAGCTATGGTGAATTGTTGGTATTGCCTTATCAGGAGCGTCAGGATCTAAAAGAACCAGCGTATGCCAGTATGATCGGTAATGAAGTATTTAAGATTGCAGTTCGTGAATTGGCTAATATAGTTGATGAGACTTTAGCAGCAAATAACTTACCGTATAGTGAGTTGGATTGGCTGGTACCTCATCAGGCTAATTTGCGTATTATCGCAGCGACAGCTAAAAAATTAGACATGACAATGGATAAAGTAGTGGTAACACTAGATCGTTACGGTAATACTTCTGCGGCATCGGTACCCACGGCATTTGACGAAGCAGTGCGTGATGGCCGGATTAAGCGTGGTCAGTTAATCTTAATTGAGGCTTTTGGTGGTGGCCTTACTTGGGGTTCAGCCCTGATACGTTTTTAATTTGACAGGAAGATGAACATGTCTATGTCTGAATTTGCAATGGTATTTCCTGGTCAGGGTTCTCAAGACCTTGGTATGTTGGCCGATTTGGCTACAGCGTTCCCGGTTGTCGAGCAAACTTTTGCTGAAGCATCTGATGTACTGGGATATGATCTCTGGGCACTGGTTCAGCAGGGGCCAGAAGAAGAACTGAATAAAACATGGCAAACTCAACCCGCGTTGTTGGCAGCATCGGTTGCTATTTGGCGGGTCTGGCAGGAAAAAGGTGGAAAAGCACCATCACTGATGGCTGGACATAGCCTTGGTGAATATTCTGCACTGGTTTGTGCAGGTGTCATTGATTTCAAACAAGCAATTAGACTTGTTGAACTGCGTGGCAAATTGATGCAAGAAGCTGTACCTGAAGGTGTTGGTGCAATGTATGTTATTATTGGTTTAGATAATGAATCCATTGATCGCGCCTGTAAAGAAGCAGCTCAGGGGCAAATTGTTTCTCCTGTTAACTTTAACTCACCTGGTCAGGTTGTTATTGCCGGTGAGAAAGAGGCGGTAGAGCGTGCTGGTGATGCATGTAAAGCCGCCGGAGCGAAACGTGCGCTGCCTTTGGCAGTCAGTGTACCGTCGCATTGTGCACTGATGAAACCCGCCGCAGATAAGCTGGCAGTTGTTTTGGAAGGAATTGAATTTAGCTATCCTCAGTTCCCGGTGGTAAATAATGTTGATGTGAAAATAGAACAATCTGCTGAAGCTATCCGTGATGCACTGGTACGACAACTCTATAACCCTGTCCGTTGGACAGAAACAGTTGAATTTATTGCTGGACAGGGTGTCGGGCGGCTATTAGAAATAGGGCCAGGTAGAGTTTTGACAGGTTTAACTAAACGAATTGTCAATACCTTAAGTGCAGCAGCAGTTAATGACACAGCTTCACTAATAACTGCATTGGAAAATAATTGAGGAACAATATGAGATTAGACGGAAAGATTGCATTAGTAACAGGTGCTAGCCGTGGGATCGGCCGTGCAATTGCTGAGCTATTAGCAGAGCGCGGAGCCTATATCATTGGTACAGCAACAAGCGAAAAAGGTGCTGAAGTCATCAGTACTTACCTTGGTGAAAAAGGTAAAGGTTTTGTACTGGATGTCACTGATCCGGAATCGATTGAACAGCTTATGACTACCATCCGGACAGAGTGGGGTGGACTTGACATTTTAGTGAATAATGCGGGTATCACGGCTGATAACCTGGTGATGCGCATAAAGGATGATGAGTGGCAGCATGTTATCGACACTAATCTTTCATCCGTTTTCCGTATGTCGAAAGCGGCAATGCGCTTTATGATAAAAAAACGTTATGGTCGTATCATCTCTATTGGTTCTGTTGTTGGATCGATGGGGAACGCTGGGCAAGCAAGCTATGCAGCGGCGAAAGCAGGGATTGTTGGTTTCAGTAAAACATTGGCACGCGAAGTGATTTCCCGTGGTATTACTGTTAACGTTGTTGCGCCAGGGCTTATTGAAACTGATATGCTAAAAGCATTGCCAGAGGCGCAGTTGGCGAACTTTTCGAGCGATATCCCCGCTCAGCGGCTTGGGGATGTAAAAGAAATTGCTAGTGCTGTGGCTTTCTTAGCTTCTGATGAAGCGGCTTACATCACAGGCGAAACATTACATGTCAATGGCGGCATGTATATGAACTAAAAAATGAGCGAACCAGTTGCATTTTTTGTGTCAAATAACGCAAAATAGTGCACGTTTGTGGTTCGACCAGCCGGGATTGGGTTGCATCTTTTCCTGTATTTTATAAACTACGAAAACCATCGCGAAAGCGAATTTTGATAGGAAATTTAATAGCATGAGCACTATTGAAGAACGCGTTAAAAAAATCATCGTTGAACAACTTGGTGTTAAAGAGGAAGAAGTCGTTAATTCAGCTTCTTTTGTAGATGACTTGGGCGCTGATTCTCTTGACACAGTTGAACTGGTAATGGCTCTGGAAGAAGAGTTCGATATCGAAATTCCAGATGAAGAAGCAGAAAAGATCACTACAGTTCAGGCAGCTATTGATTACGTCCAGAACCAAAGCGAATAAGTGAACACACCTAGGCGGTCATTCGACCGCCTATGTTTCTGCCCTAAATAATTTCCCTCCCTGGAGGATAAGCGTGTCTAAGCGTCGAGTAGTTGTGACCGGACTAGGCATGTTATCTCCTGTCGGTAATACAGCAGAATCTTCTTGGAAAGCTGTTTGTGCCGGACAGAGTGGTATCAGCCTTATTGACCATTTTGACACCAGTCACCATGCAACTAAGTTTGCAGGTCTGGTTAAAGATTTTAATCATGAAGATTTCAATATTTCGCGCAAGGATGCACGAAAAATGGATGACTTCATTCAATATGGTATTGCAGCAGGTGTGCAAGCCATTGAAGATTCCGGAATTGAAGTAACAGAAGCCAATGCTAGTCGTTTTGGTGCTGCTATTGGTTCTGGTATTGGTGGTTTGGGTCTGATTGAAGAAAATCACGGGGCATTGGTGGCGAGCGGTCCTCGTAAGATCAGCCCATTCTTCGTACCTTCTACGATTGTAAACATGGTAGCAGGTCATTTGAGTATTATTTACGGCTTGCGTGGTCCAAGCATTTCTATCGCCACAGCATGTACATCAGGTGTACATAATATTGGTCATGCTGCCCGTATTATTGCTTATAATGATGCTGACATTATGCTGGCAGGTGGTGCGGAAAAAGCCAGTACTCCTCTAGGGGTTGGTGGTTTTGGCGCTGCCCGTGCTTTATCTACCCGTAACGATAATCCACAGAGTGCAAGCCGTCCGTGGGATAAAGACCGCGATGGCTTTGTTCTGGGGGATGGCGCAGGTATTCTGGTGCTGGAAGAGTATGAGCATGCGAAGAGACGTGGTGCGAAAATTTACGCAGAAATCGTTGGCTTTGGCATGAGCAGTGATGCTTATCATATGACGTCACCACCAGAGAATGGCGCAGGTGCTGCGCTGGCGATGGAAAATGCGCTGAAAGATGCCGGTATCACTACCAAGCAAGTGGGATATATTAATGCTCACGGTACTTCAACACCGGCTGGCGATTTAGCGGAAGCCCATGCAGTTGAGTCCGTGTTTGGTGAAGGCACTGATGTTTTAGTGAGTTCCACCAAATCAATGACGGGTCATTTGTTGGGTGCTGCGGGAGCGGTTGAATCTATTTTCACTATCCTGGCATTGCGTGATCAGGTTGTTCCGCCAACTATCAACCTGGAAAACCAGGATGAGAACTGCCGTCTGGATTTCGTGCCAAATGAGTCCCGTAAGGTAGAGGGGATGGAATATGCATTGTGTAACTCTTTCGGTTTCGGTGGTACTAACGGCTCACTGATTTTCCGTAAGATTAAGCCTGATTGACAGACAAAGCCTGATATTACAGAAAATTGCTGTTGAAGGCCCCTCGGTATGAATTTGTAAATATTGAGAGGCGACAAAATAGAGAGCTCCAATAGTTAATCATTATTGGAGCTTTTTTTGTGGCAAGAATCATGGGCATTTTTGCACTCGTGACAGCGATATACTATCATACCGTCTGTTGATAAATTGATTGAAATGCCTTTTTTGAGTAATTAAGAATAAAGTGATATGTATTGGATTAATGGGGAGCGGAGCGACTATTTACCAGTGAATGATCGTTCAGTTCAATTCGGTGATGGTTGTTTCACAACAGCAAAAATAGAACAGGGGCAGGCCGCTTTATTGCCATTGCATATCCAAAGATTACAAAAAGGCGTTGAAAGGTTATATCTTCCACAACCTGATTGGCAACAGCTTGAAAACCATATAAAACAGATTGCTTCCACAACTGAACAAGGTGTACTTAAAGTTATTATTTCCCGCGGAACCGGAGGGCGTGGTTATAGTGCTGAGGGTTTTACGCAATCCAATCAGATTTTGTCTCTTAGTCCTTATCCCGATAACTATTTGAAACAGCGTCAGAAAGGTTTTTCTCTGGTGCTCAGTCCGATACCGATGGGAATAAACCCTTATCTTGCCGGAATTAAACACCTTAACCGATTAGAACAGGTATTGATTAAATCATTTATCGAAAAATCAAATGCTGATGAAGCTCTGGTACTTGATACGGATGGTTTATTGGTTGAATGCTGTACTGCAAACATTTTCTGGCGTAAAGGAAAAGATGTGTATACTCCTGATTTACGAGGCTGTGGTATCGAAGGGGTGATGCGAGCAAGAATAATCGCGTTATTATCGGAAAGTGATTATCACTTTTCCTGTGTAAACTGTTATCCCGAGACATTGGCTGATGCAGATGAAGTGATAGTCTGTAATTCTTTAATGCCAGTGATACCTGTCAGAGAAATTCAAGTTCATGAAAATCAGCCTACATGGAAATATCAGTCAAGGGAGCTATATGATTATTTGCTTCCTGAATGTCTGAAATTGTAATTCATAATGTGTCTAAGTGAACAATGTATTTAAGTGATTAGATTAATTGATGAAACGGAAAAAAAGTCTTTTTGCTCTATTGGTTTTGGTTGTCATTACGGCAGCAATATTACTCTATGCTGGCTATAAAAAAGTTGAAAAATTTGCGGATCAAACACTAACAATTAAACAGGATCGAATATTTACCTTACCAGCCGGTATTAGTCGTCATGGTTTGGAGGCGTTACTAGTGCGGGATAACTTGATTGAAGATAGTCATATTTTCCCTTGGTTATTAAGGTTGGAGCCAAAACTTGCCGAATTTAAAGCGGGAACTTACCAATTGACACGAGAAATGACGTTGCGGGAAATGTTGCAATTATTCTCTAGTGGTAAAGAAGCGCAATTTACGGTCCGTTTTGTTGAAGGTAGTCGTTTATCTGACTGGTGGAAAATACTACAGCAATCTGAATATCTTAAGCATGAATTGGATAATAAAAATGCGCAGGAGTTGGCTGAGATACTTGATATAAAAGATACCGATACTTTGGAAGGGTGGCTTTATCCTGATACCTATCACTATACGGCAGGTACAAGCGATGTGGCGTTGCTGAAACGAGCATATCGACAGATGAAAATGACGCTTGAAGAGGAGTGGGAAGGGCGCGACAAAAATCTACCCTATAAGAATGCTTATGAAATGTTGATTATGGCGTCGATTATTGAAAAAGAGACCGGTGTTGAGGCTGAGCGGACAAAAGTTGCTTCTGTATTTATTAATCGTTTACGGTTGAACATGCGGCTTCAAACTGATCCGACCGTGATTTATGGTTTAGGTGAAAAATACACAGGCACTATTTTTCGTAAAGATTTAACGACATTGACGCCCTACAATACTTATATGATTGATGGCCTGCCACCCACACCGATTGCGATGCCTGGCCTCGCTTCCATAAAAGCGGCTGCCCACCCGGCAAAAACCGAATTTCTCTATTTTGTGGCGAATGGTAAAGGTGGTCATACTTTTACGACCAATCTAGCTGCGCATAACAAGGCGGTAAATATTTATCGTCATAGGTTAAAACAGGACAAATGAACAGCAAATTTATTGTTATTGAAGGGCTGGAAGGTGCGGGAAAAACGTCAGCGATGAAAACAGTCGTTGAAATATTGCAGCAGCACGGTATTCAGAATTTAATTTTTACCCGTGAGCCGGGTGGAACACCACTGGCAGAAAAATTACGTGGGTTAATTAAACAAGGTGTTGAAGGTGAATCTCTGACGGATAAAGCAGAGGTGTTAATGTTATATGCAGCCAGAGTTCAATTAGTCGAAAATGTGATTAAACCTGCTTTGGCTCGCGGTACATGGGTTGTGGGTGATCGTCACGACCTCTCTTCCCAGGCATATCAAGGGGGAGGGCGTGGTATTGATAAAAACTTGATGAGTTCGCTACGTGATACTGTGCTTGGTGATTTCCGTCCTGACCTGACTATTTATCTCGATCTTCCTCCTCAGATTGGTTTACTGCGCGCTCGTGAACGTGGAGAGTTAGACAGAATTGAAAAAGAGTCGATGGATTTTTTTGATCGTACGCGCAGTCGTTACCTGGAGTTTGCAGCACAGGATAAGAGTATTGCGACCGTTGATGCCACTCAACCAATCGAGCAAGTACAAGCAGATATTTATCAGGTACTTGAGCAATGGCTAAAGCAGCAGGAAAATGGCTAATGAATTGGTATCCGTGGCTTAATCAGGCATATCGTCAGTTGGTGGAATCTCACCAGCAAGGTCGAGGCCATCACGCTTTATTGGTTCATGCTAATGCAGGTACTGGGGCCGATGCGTTGATCTATGGATTAAGCCGATGGTTGATGTGTCAGGATAGACAGGGGATGAAAAGTTGTGGGAAGTGTCATAGCTGTCATCTGATGATGGCAGAGACTCATCCTGATTGGTACATTATGTCACCGGAGAAGGGTAAAACCAGCGTTGGTGTGGAAGCGATACGGCAGATTACGGAAAAGCTTTATAGCCGTTCTCAGCAAGGTGGGGTAAAAATTGTCTGGTTACCTTTGACCGAGTGTTTGACAGATGCTGCGGCTAATGCATTATTGAAAACGTTGGAGGAACCGCCGGAACATACCTATTTTCTTCTGGAATGTCGGCAACCAGCCAGCCTTTTGGCAACTTTACGTAGCCGTTGTTTTTACTATTTTTTGCCGGTGCCTGAAACGGAAAGTAGTCTTTATTGGTTGCAAAAACAGTTGCCTTTAATTTCTTCTGCCGATGCAATAACAGCATTGAAACTGTCTCAGGGGGCTCCTGTAGCAGCAGAGCAATTATTGCAACCGGAGCAATGGCAGATACGGGAGCAGTTTTGTCAGGCTGTTAAACAGGCTTTGGATAAACGTGATGCTTTGTCACTTTTACCCCAGCTTAATCATGAAAATGCGCCACAACGCCTTCATTGGCTTATTAGCTTGTTACTTGATGCGGTGAAGTGGCAACAGCAGGTACAGCGTTATTGCATCAATCAGGATCAACAAACGCTGATTTATCAATTGAGTTCCATGCATACTATGGCTGTTTTGCTGCAAAGCGTTGGTGATTGGATGTCTTGTCGTCATCAGTTGCTTTCAGTCGTGGGCGTAAATTGGGAATTGTTGTTGGTAGAACAGTTGCTTAATTGGGAAAAACAGTTTACTTCATAACCATAAAATCTTTTTGTATACGAGTTTAAATATGTTGTTAGTTGATTCGCATTGTCATCTCGATTGTCTCGATTATGAAAACCTACATAAAAATGTAGATGATGTTGTTGCAAAAGCGGTAGATCGGGAGGTTAAATTTATGCTGGCAGTAGCGACGACGCTACCTGGTTTCCAGCAAATGAAAACGCTAATTGGTAAACGGGAAAATATCGTATTTTCCTGTGGTATTCATCCACTTAACTTGGATGAAGGTTATGACTTTGATGAGTTGGCGCGTTTAGCGGCCGAGAATGAAGTTGTTGCACTAGGTGAAACTGGGTTGGATTACTATTATCAACAGGATAATGCTGAATTACAGCGAACCTCATTTCGTGAACATATTCGTATCGGACGCAAACTCAACAAGCCTGTTATCGTTCATACCCGTAGTGCTCGTGATGATACTTTAAAGGTATTGCGTGAAGAACGGGCACGAGAATGTGGCGGTGTTTTGCACTGTTTTACGGAAGATAAAGATACGGCTAGAGAATTACTGGATTTAGGTTTCTATATTTCATTCTCTGGTATTGTTACTTTCCGTAATGCAGAGCAGATCCGTGAAGCGGCGAGATATGTACCATTAGATCGTATTCTGATTGAAACTGATTCGCCTTACCTTGCACCCGTTCCTCATCGTGGCAAAGAGAACCAGCCAGCCTATGTACGTGATGTTGCGGAATATATGGCTGTACTCAAAGGTGTGAGTGTTGAGGCAATAGCAGAAGTGACTACACAGAATTTTTGCGATTTATTTCATGTTGATGTAGACAAAATTTGATTTATCAACTTGAATCTTTGGCTTGTAAGCGCTCATATATCGGTTGTTTTTTTGAATAAAAGGAAAATGTGATGGCAGAAGAAACTATTTTCAGTAAAATTATTCGCCGTGAAATACCTTCTGATATTGTTTATCAGGACGATCTGGTCACTGCATTCCGCGATATTTCTCCACAGGCACCGACCCATATTCTAATTATTCCAAATGTCCTTATCCCAACAGTGAACGATGTTAAACCGGAGCATGAAGCAGCGTTAGGGCGCATGATGACGGTTGCGGCAAAAATTGCTGAACAAGAAGGCATTGCTAAAGATGGATATCGTTTGATTATGAACTGTAACCGCCATGCGGGACAGGAAGTTTATCATATTCATATGCATTTGGTTGGCGGTCGCCATTTAGGGCCATTGTTGATGAAGTCAATGTGAAGTATTGAAATTCATGGATATAGGCAGATATTCGGGGATGTTTATTCCAAGATGCCTCGAATATCTCGATTTTTTAATAAATGCTGCAAATTTATCATTGGAGTTGAACTGATAATATATTGCTGCTGTCACAGCAGAAATTTATCTGTTTTTTAAAACTCTGTAATTGGAATAGGTTAATGAGAAGAATTCTTTTTGTAGCACTATCGGTTATGTTTTTGGCGGGATGTCCATCCTTGCCACCGGAGCAGCCTGAACCTCCGACGCCGATTGTACCTGTGACTCCATCGGAAAAACCGACGCCGCCATCGGAAAAAGTGCCAGAACTCCCGAAAATGCGCGCGATTGACTGGGAAAGTACTGTGCAGCCATTAGTAGAGCAATTAGTTAAGGCTCATGGGTTGGAAAACGGGAAGTTACTATTAGTTGATACAGTAAAAAATAATACCAACGGTGCATTACAAACTATGCAAGCAACCGATGCTTTGCGTCAAGCTGTCAGTAGCAAGCATGTTTTTGAGTTAGTACCACAAAATCAAGTGCAAAGTGCTCGTCAATCTCTAGGCTTATCTGAGGAAGATAGTCTGGGATTGCGTAGCAAGGCGATTGGTCTGGCGCGTTATTTGAATGCCGATTACGTCCTCTATTCTATAGTTTCAGGTAACAGTGATAAGCGCGATATCGTCATGCAACTGATGCTGGTACAGACGGGTGAGATTCTTTGGTCAGGGCACGGTGACGTTAAATAATCATGATTGTTTGTTGCGGGCATTGTGCAGGCAATGGCCGCATACCGAAGTAGGCGATTGGAAAATAAGACCGTTAAGCGGTCTGACAAATGGGAGCTATTACGCCACCAATGGTAAATATCATGTTGTCGGCCGTAGGCAGTGGCAACAAGGGAAACAGCTTGGCGTTAATCGTCAGCGTGAAAGCGCCATTTTGCGCCATCTCAGCCAGGTAAAAATTGCTCCGCAAGTCATAGCAATGGTTCCTCATTGGCTGTTGTTGACGTGGTTGCCCGGCCATGTGATTGGGCAAAATGAGTTTTCTCAGCCTGATTTTTTGCAAAAATTGGCGGCATTATTGGCGATTTTGCATCACCAGCCGCTGTTTGGCTACCGGCTTCAACTACGGCATCAGTTAGAAAGCCACTGGTTGCAAATTGATAAAACGCGTCTTACTCCCCGCTGGTTGCGGTTGCATAAACATTTTATGTCATCTCCAATGCCTTCAATACTCAAATTATCACCCGCTCATATGGATGTGCATTACGGTAATTTGCTTAATACTTTTCAGGGGCTGAAACTCATTGATTGGGAATATGCAACTGATACCGATATTGGGTTTGCGCTAGCGACACTGTTTCGCACTAATCACTGGAATGAATCGCAACAGCAAGATTTTTTGAACTACTATTGTTGTCAGCCATCAGGATACTTGAATCGCACACTATTAGAGCGCCAGATTAAACGTTGGCGACTTTGGGTTGATTATATGTTTTTGATGTGGTTTGAAGTGCGTTGGAAACAGAGTGGTGATCCACAATTTTTAGAATTAGCACAACCGTTACGTCTCTCTTTTGGTCTAACGTTTTAAATATATCGCACTGCATTAATTGCAGTACATGAATACAAGTGAGGAATGTTATGGGTCCGGTCATGTTAGATGTTGTTGGTTATGAATTGGATAATGAAGAGAAGGAAATTTTGCAACATCCATTAGTGGGCGGATTAATTCTGTTTACCCGTAATTTTCATGATCCTGAGCAATTACGAGAATTAGTACGTCAGATTCGTAAGGCTTCCCGTCATCGTCTTGTGATTGCTGTTGATCAAGAAGGCGGCAGAGTTCAGCGTTTCCGTGAAGGTTTCACTTGTTTACCGGCGGCTCAATCTTTTGCTGGATTGAGTGACAATCTCAATGGAATTCAATTGGCGGAAGAGGCGGGTTGGTTGATGGCGTCTGAAATGATTGCTATGGATATTGATATCAGCTTTGCTCCGGTTTTGGATTTAGGTCACCGATGTGTGGCTATTGGTGAACGTTCATTCCATGAAGATCCCGAACAGGCCAAGATGATGGCGGAGCACTTTATTAAAGGCATGCATTCTGCTGGTATGAAATCGACGGGTAAACATTTTCCGGGGCATGGTGCTGTTGATGCTGATTCTCATAAAGAAACTCCCTGTGATGATCGCCCGTTGGAAGTTATTTGTCATCATGATATGTCTATTTTTCGTGATTTTATTCAGCGCAATTTATTGGATGCGATTATGCCGGCTCATGTGATCTATTCTCAGGTAGATGAGCATCCAGCCAGCGGGTCGTCATACTGGTTAAAATCAGTGCTGCGTCAGCAATTGGGCTTTGATGGCGTGATATTTTCCGATGATCTCTCTATGGCGGGGGCGGCGATGATGGGAAGTTACGTTGAACGCGGGCAGACTGCCCTCAATGCAGGTTGTGACATGATTTTGATATGTAATAACCGTGATGGAGCGATTAGCGTGCTTGATAATCTGCCTTTGACCAAAGTGGAGAAATTATCAGAATTGTATCATCGAGGTAATCAATACAGTTTGAATGAGTTAAAGAATTCAAAACGTTGGCAGCAGGCTAATAAAGCACTAACGGCTTTACATGAGCAATGGCAGGGTTGTGTGCGGTAATTGTAAAGTCATCTTTTATGTTTGTTTTATTGCCAAATAGATGACCTTTAGCGTTAATTGTGCGGGAAAATATCCCGCTTTTTTGTATAAATAGCATTGTCGCATTCCTGAAATTTCTTTGATATCAGGTTTTTTTAAGATCTCTTTCTTAATTCATATTTTCTTTCCTGCGTCAATAAAAACATGAGAAAAATAAGAGCTGAATCCAACCAACTGAAAATAAATTGACAAATTTTGTGATTGATGTTTATTTATTCAAAAGAATTTGATGTTGTTCAATTTTGGTATGACCTACTAACCAGTCATGATATTCTGTAATTATCACATCAGTTATTTGTATAAAGCTAAATGTTATTTAAAGGTATTATTTTACTGCCCTTAAATAACATTTGGTTTACATTTTAGTGGAGTAGTCATGACAACACCAAAGAAGAGAATTGTTATCATTGGTGGAGGTGCCGGTGGTTTGGAACTGGCAACCAGTCTGGGGCATAAGTTGGGTCGCAAGAAGAAAGCAGAAATTGTGCTGGTGGATCGTAACCAAAGTCATTTATGGAAGCCGTTATTACATGAAGTGGCAACAGGCTCCCTTGACGATGGGGTTGATGCGTTGAGTTATCTGGCCCATGCCCGTAATCACTATTTCAGTTTCCAATTAGGGACGTTGACTGATATTCACCGTGATAGCAAAAAAATTACTTTGGCTGAGATCAGGGATGAATATAACGAAGTGCTGGTGCCTGAACGTGAATTGAGCTACGACATTCTGGTTATGGCCTTGGGCAGTACATCCAATGATTTTAATACACAGGGTGTGAAAGAGCATTGTATCTTCCTGGATAATCCACAACAGGCTCACCGTTTCCATAATGAAATGTTGAATCTGTTTCTTAAGTATTCTGCAAACTGTGGGCAGCAAGATAAGGTTAATATTGCTATCGTTGGCGGTGGTGCGACAGGTGTTGAGCTATCAGCGGAATTGCACAATGCGGTAAAACAGCTTAACAGTTATGGTTTTGAAGGGTTGAATTCAGAAGCGTTGAACGTGACGTTAGTCGAAGCAGGGGAGCGGATTTTGCCTGCATTGCCGCCACGTATTTCTGCTGCGGCACATCAGGAACTCACAAAACTTGGCGTTCATGTATTAACCAAAACTATGGTGACCAGTGCTGATGAACGCGGGTTGAATACTAAAGAGGGTGAGCTAATTAAAGCTGATCTCATGGTATGGGCTGCCGGTATCAAAGCACCTGATTTTATGAAAGATATTGCGGGTCTTGAAACTAACCGAATTAATCAGTTAGTGGTGAAGCCAACGCTGCAAACGACACTTGATGATCATATTTTTGCCATTGGTGATTGTGCGTCATGCTCGAAGAAGGAAGGCGGTTTTGTTCCACCAAGGGCGCAGGCGGCTCATCAAATGGCTAGCTGCTGTTACAGTAATATTATTGCCTTGTTGCATGATAAACCGTTAAAAGAGTATACCTACAAAGATCATGGCTCATTGGTGTCATTGTCTAAATTCAGTACGGTGGGTAGTTTGATGGGCAATTTGATGCGTGGTTCAATGATGATAGAAGGGCGTGTAGCTCGCGCTGTCTATATCTCTTTATATCGTATGCATCAGGTAGCCTTACATGGATATATCAAAACTAGCTTGATGATGCTTGTTGGCGGTATAAACCGTGTAATTCGCCCGCGATTAAAATTGCATTAATGACTTAATTAATACAAGGCCCCCCGTAGAATAACGGGCGGCCCTGATAAAACATCACTACTTTAATCTGAAATCATTTACCTTAATTAAGAAAGCAAACGATCAACTAATTTGAAAGCATTTGCGACATTTGGTCGCGAGCCGATTCCTTGTAGTTCTCCTATTGTAAAACCGCTACTTCTAACCAGTGTTGCTATTTGAGTGCAGTTAAGATATTTATGATATTTTGATTTGGCATAGGACTGAATAAGTGCTAATGCCCCTGCGACTAAAGGTGTAGCACTGGATGTACCATTATAACCGCGAGTATAATTTCTATTATTTCCTGGTAGGTACTGTAAGTTTGTATATCCAGTAGTTGTGACATTCTCACCCCAGGAGTTTAAACTGGTGTGAAGATTATGATTGGAAAAGCCTAATCGGTGTCCATTAATTGATGTGCAGGCACCGATCATAATACCACCAGGATCACCGTAATTAGGGAAAGTGAAGTCATAGGCTAAATTAATACCACTATTACCAGAAGCGAAAATAATGATAGCTCCTGCATCAGCACAACTTTTTATTCTTTGCCAATTAGATTTGAGGTAGGTAAAAGGATAATATCTATTATTGGCTACAGTTTGAATATTTAAACTAATAATATCTCCTGGTAAAAAGCTATATATTATTCTATCAAAATCATCGACGTCATAAAAACGGAATTGACATTCGTGAGCAATACCCGTCACACCGAATTCATTATCTTTTGCAGAAATACAGCCGGTGGCTGCTGTGCCGTGATTACAATCTTGTGTTTCTGGGCGGCTGTTGATAACCGTAATATTACCAACTAAATCCTCATGGTTTCTATAAACGCCAAAATCAAGATGGTGTACAGTGACGCCTTTACCTTTATAACCTTCATCCCAGGCTTTTCTAATATTCATACCGTTATGTTCGTCTAAATATCCTTGTAGATGTGAAAAATCAGGTGTAACGATATGAGTAGTATCAAATTCAGGAATTATGGTTTCCTCTTCGGACAGAAGTAAAGGCGGTGGCGGCAACTCTTTCAAAATCGGCGTAAGAGAGCAAAATTCGACATAATCCAGCTCCTCTAGTTCATTGGCTAACTTGACCAAATTAGCGTGATTAATATCAGCGTCTATCTTGTAAAGATGAGTTAATTTACTGAATTCTGGTGTTTTCCAGGTTTTCCTATTTAAATCTTCTTGATTAAAAACAGGTTTTATCTCTATTGCGTTTTTATATGAATTAAAAATAGGTAATAAATTATCTTTTTCTATTTCAAATTTTCTTAATCCATCAGGGAAAAACATAATCTCAAGATTATATTTCAAATTCTTATTTTGGATATCATTATTTCCTTTTAAAGAGACAGTGTTACTTTTAGAGGGTGTTTGTTTTGGGGGTATATGGTTAATGTCGATATTATCAGTTTCGTTTTTATCTATCTCATCGATTTTCTTATTGATATCAAACAAGAAATCTGATTCTTTTATTTCTATATTTTCTGGTGTAAGCTCGGCAATTGTTTTACCATCCTGGACAAGAATGGTTTCTATGGTATAATTTGCGGGTTTTAGTGAAGTCAAGCAGGTGATTTGATTATCTTCACTATAACATTCATATATCTCTTTTGTATTTGAATTGGTTACAGTGTATTTTATTTCTGTATTGTTACTAATTTCACCGTGACATTTGAGATATAAATTACCGTCAAATTTTGCAGATTGAAAGTACTCAAGGGATATGTTCATTATCATTCTCCTCTTTGGTTAATTTCCTCCTCAGTATAACTATAACTGGGTATTTCATATTATTATTATTTCTTAGTCCATTGTTCTGTTAGAGAGTAACTGGGCCATCTATACTAATTATTGCTGAATGTGATTTTAGAATTAATTTATAATCGCTTTGGTAAGGAAGTTATTTTTCTTAAAATAAAAAGTAGACTTTTATTAAGGTGGGTAGGTTTGAATGACATTATTAATATTGTGGAATAGATTCACATAATAAGTGCAACATCGTTACTCTGGAAGTAAACATATCTCACTGATGAGTTCATGCTCTGCAAATGCTAAACCGTTATCGAATGTAATATTTTAACCTTTTGTTTTAACCCGTATAACACTTTCACGGTGGCTTTCGCGACTTCTGATGCCTGTTTGCTATCGAGCTTAACGATAGGGGTATACAGCGTCTTTTTTATTTTTACTTGATAGAGTTTACTTAACCAAAATCGATATGGGTAGCCCAGTCCGGTAATAGAGAAATTAGCTGTGTAATCACTATCAACACCTGCTTCTGATGATTATCTCCCAATCCGCAATAGCATAGCTCTGCCAACTGAGCTACAAGTTATCATCCAACCTAATCAGAAAAGGTAATACCTCATCACAAATTAAAAATAACTGTCACAGTTCAAGTCATTCAATGCTGAAATCAATCATCATAAATGTGATGTAAATCACATTATTAAAATAAAACAATAAAATTAATTTGAAATTATTAATGTTGGTTATTAAATGATTAATATTAATCTATTTTTTATACAATGCTGTTACAAAATAATCACATTGGCCTGTTTTTTGCCTTGTCATATAACCTCTTGTTTTTGCTGCTATCTTAACCAACCCCCTATTTTAGTTGCCCGGTTGATAATCAACCCTAAATATTGATCGCTAAGTTAAATTCGTGGTTAATGCTGCTTCAACATTGTGGAATAGAAAGTCAATGAAAAGCAGTATTTTGGTATTAACGGTCTTTTGTAGCGTAGCCTCAGGCAGTCAAACCGCCGACATCGCAGATCAACAACTCATTCATCAACAGGCCCGTCAGCAAGCGCTGGAAGCTCAATTAGCCCCGCCGCCTGCGGAAGTTCATCTGTCGGTACCGGAAACCGGGGAGTCAGCCGCCTTTGCGGTGGAAACCCCCTGTTTTCCTGTCACCCATGTTGTATTGGCCGGCACCGAAAATTTTCCACACTGGCTACCGTTCCGACGTGTCGCCCAACAGGGCGAAAACCATTGCCTGGGCGATAAAGGCATTAGCCGGCTGATAACCCAGTTGCAAGATCAGCTCATTAATCACGGCTATGTCACCAGCCGGGTTCTGGTTCCTCCCCAGGATCTGCGTACCCAAACGCTAAAACTGGTGATGATACCGGGCAACATCCGGCATATTCGCTATACCCCGGATAGCGGCCATTATATTCAACGCATCACGCCCTTTCCCGCGCGTGAAGGCAAACTGTTGGATTTACGGGATATTGAGCAGGGATTGGAAA